>NZ_JAEHBN010000021.1:0-82326 GCF_016483605.1 Bacillus cereus group sp. N11 | reverse complement strand
TAAAGTTAGTTTGTCTAGCATCTAAAAATAAAAATTGACGTTTCACGTTGTTTGTTTCGTTCAGTTTTCAAAGAACTACTCGGCCACTCATTTGCGACTTCCTTATGTTAACATCTTCGTTTTTCGATGTCAACTAAGTTTTTCAATTTCTTTTTTGTCATTTTCTGCGTTTCCGCATCAGCGACGTTTATTAATATATCACGCAGTATATATAGGGTCAATACTTTTTATAAAAAAATTTCACATCCCGTTAAGGAGTTAAAAAACCTTTGATAACCATCATTATTTCCGTTCGTTCTTCATTCCTCCTTATTTCATATCTTATCGCTTTAACATAATCTCCAGCGAATGAAAATTCTAAATTTTGTGTTATATTATTATTATAGGAGTGTGGTGAGAATGAGCATTAAATATTCAAACAAAATCAATAAAATTCGGACCTTTGCATTAAGCTTAGTATTTATCGGCCTCTTCATTGCATACTTAGGTGTCTTTTTCCGCGACAACATTATTATTATGACAACATTTATGATGGTTGGTTTTTTAGCTGTTATCGCTAGTACTGTCGTTTACTTTTGGATTGGTATGTTATCTACAAAGACTATACAAATCATTTGTCCAAGCTGCGATAAACCAACAAAAATGCTCGGTCGTGTCGACGCATGTATGCATTGCAATCAACCTTTAACACTTGATCGAAATCTAGAAGGAAAAGAATTTGATGAGAAATATAATAAGAAGAGCTATAAATTATAGGGATATAGGGTACAGTTCTATTTACAAAGCTAAAGAAGTTTCAACTCATTAAAAAGTCGATTTCTTAACCAAGAAATCGACTTTTTAATTTTTCCTTATTAAACTGAAGTTCCCGTTAGTTTAATAAGGAAAAAGGCTATTAGAAAAACGATGCCTTTCATATCGCTTACTGTCTTCTTCTAAAATTTATTATGTCTATTTTTTCGATATTACAGTAAACATCCCCGTCATGTTGGGTGAGTAATCTTTAAAATTATATTTTTCATAGAATGACGTTTTACCTTCTGATGCAAACAAACCAACAAACGCTTTATCCGGTGCAGTCTGATTTAAGTATTCAACTAAAGCACTCATTATTTTCTTTCCAATACCATTCTTTTGATAATCTGGATGAACCACTATATCTTGAATATAGAAATAGATAGCCCCATCACCAACAATTCTCCCCATACCCACAATTCGATTATTATCATTGACTGTGACGCAGTAAATAGAATTTTGAAGTGATGTTTCCACCACTTCAAAATTCATATAATTAGTCCACCCGACAGAGTCACATAAATACTTGTATTCTTCCAATGTTGGAATGTTATTTTTAATCTCATATGTTTTCAAAGCGCATCCCCCAAGATGTTATTTTCACTACATAAAATCTATTCGACGCAGTTTTATCTAACCCTCTTACTAACGTAACTTGCTCCCATGGGCCTTTCCACTTAACGCTGTAATTCCAAATAAACATAAGATACCTTTATATAATAAAAAAAGAGGCTGACGTAACCGTCAGCCTCTTTTTTTATTATATATTACGCCTTATGACACTCTGGACAAACGCCATAAATTTCTAAGCGATGACTATTAATAACGAAGCCTGTCGTTTTCGCAGCTTCCTCTTCAAGCTGTTCCAATCCTCCATAAGGAAAATCAACAATCTTACCACATTTTTCACAAATCACATGATAATGTTGACTTGTAACATAATCAAATCTACTTGAAGCGTCTCCATAAGTTAATTCCTTTACAAGTCCAACTTCTTTAAATACACGTAAGTTATTATAAACAGTTGCAACACTCATATTTGGAAACTTACCTTCTAATGCTTTATAAATGTCATCCGCTGTTGGGTGCGTCATAGATTCCACAAGGTACTCTAAAATAGCATGACGCTGTGGAGTAATGCGTACACCCGTATTTTTCAGCATTTCTAGCGCTTCTTTTAATTCTTCTTTGACCACCGTCATGCACCCCGATTCTATACGGATTATTATTTTATAATTCTTATAAAGAGTGTACTCCTTTTCTTATAAATCGTCAATATTTCTACTATAAGTATGTGGTTTATTTTTGTATATAGCCTTATTCTTATGTATCTTTCCCCAGTTTCTATACATTTACATAGAAAAAAGTGCGACATAATCGCACTTGGAATACTATCATCTGAGGAGGTATGCCCTACACTTCCACTTTATGTAAGACGATAAAATATGTATAGACACTTGCCTTACTTCTATATATTTTACCTCCACTATAGGTTTACTTTATATAAGAAAGAACGTCCTCGGTATGCCCTTTTACTTTTACCTTACGCCACTCTTTTACAAGTTCACCGTCTTTATTAATAAGAAATGTCGAGCGTTCGATTCCCATATACTCTTTCCCGAAGTTCTTTTTCAATTTCCAAACATCGTACAATTCTGCCACTTTATGATCTTCATCTACTAAAAGTGTAAATGGAAGTTCATGCTTCTCAATGAATTTCAAATGTCTATTCGCTGAGTCAGGGCTTACACCAAGGATAACCGTATCCTTCTCTTGAAATAATCCATATGCATCACGAAAATCGCATGCTTCTGTTGTACACCCTGGAGTCATATCTTTCGGATAAAAATATAGAACTACATTTTTCCCGCGAAAGTCAGCTAAGCGAACTTGTTCTCCGTTACTTCCTTCTAACGTGAATTCCGGTGCCATTTCTCCTACTGTAATCATTATTATCACTCCTTATTGTTTCTTTTACTATATCAAATGCGATCTTATTTTTCATTGTCTATTACAGACCTCATCACAAAAGCAAACGGTAATGTATATCCAATCAGTGCTTCTCCGATTGCAATCCATCTCCCTATTCCAATCGGAGCTATGTCACCATATCCAACGGACAATAAAGTGACTGCACTAAAATATAAACAAATTTCAACAAGCTGAAAAGAATGAGCGGTCAACCTTTCACCATCTTCTTTCAAAACTGTAAAACCCATTTCCTCTAATACAACATAACTTAATCCAAATGCAATCAGTACTGTTGTATAAATTAAAAATAACGAGGCTAAATTATATAACGAAAAGAAACGTTTTGAATCTGAATACGAACTCCATAATAATTGGACACTTCTTAAAATAGCTACTGCTGCAATTAATAGAATAAATCCCCATAACATGTCCTCCACCTCATTTTATATGTATGAGATGGGCGGCTGATTTATCCCTTTGAAACGAACAAGCTTCTATAATTAATTCCCCGCACCACGATATCGTTTTACCCCTTGATTCCAGAGAGTAATTGCAATAGTAAAGCAAATGACACCAACAATTGGCGTTGCAAATGCATAGCTATTCCACTCTGTTTTTCTTAAGAAGTACGCCGCTGGGTATACTCCAACAAATGCAAATGGTAAAACAAACGTTAAAATGAAACGAATTACACGGTTATAAATATTAACAGGATAGCGGCCATAATTACCTATGTTATACATAAGCGGCATAATGGAACTTTTCGCATCCGACCAAAAACCAAGGCTCGCAAGCGTAACAAATATCCCGCCATACACAAGCGCTCCTCCTCCTACCATCAGTAAGAATAGGAAGAAATCATACCAGTAAAAGGATAAATTTAGTTCCACTGCTGCGTATCCCATTACAATAATTCCTGTAACCGCTCCAATTAAAGATTCAAGTTCCATTCTTTCTAATATAATTTGAAATAAGCTATGAATTGGTCTCGTCAATACACGATCCATTTCACCTTTAATAATGTAACGATCATTAAAGTCCCATATGTTAAAGAATGCTGAAAAAATGGCAAACGGTACTAAAAAGAAACCATAAATAAAGATGACTTCTTCTCGGCTCCATCCTTTTAATGCTTGTGTATGCCCAAATACTACGAGAATAAAGATTAAATTAACCGCTTGTAGTGATAAATCCGAAAGTAATCCGACGATAAAATCGCCTCGATACTCTAATTTAGTTTTTATATATTGGCTTGCGTATTGCAAAAATAATTTTATATATAGCATCCTATCATCCCCCTTGTACAATTAGACGTTTTCTCGCCGTTTTCCACATGAGTACAATTGGAATAATAAGTATAATTGCCCAAATTACTTGAAATAACAAAGCTTCATATAACTCACTTCCCTGTATACCTTCAGAGAAAATCATACTCGGAATATAACTAATTGCTTGAAACGGTAAAAACACCATTGCTTTTTGGGCCCATAATGGATAAAAACTAATCGGTAATAATAAACCAGAAAATAAATCAATCACAACACGTTTTGCATACATAATTCCACTATTATTAAATAAGAAGAATGTAAGCATTCCCGTCATTAAGTTTATTTGTGTATTAATGATAAAGCTAAATATTAACGATAAGAAGAAATATAACCACGTTTGAAAATTCGTTGTAATTTGTAATGAAAATAACAAAGTAACGATGACCATACCTGGGATTGAAAAGAACGCAAAACGAAATATCCCTTCGCCAAGACCTTGCATAACTTTCATTCCTAAATAGTTATATGGACGAATTAGTTCTACCGCCACACGCCCTTCTTGAATCTCCATCGCAATTTCTCTATCTATATTATTGAAATAAAAAGCACGTGCCATCCATGCGATCGCAATATACGTGGTCATTTGCGAAATAGATAAACTTTCAATATTCTCTTTCCCGCTATAAATCGCTTGCCATAAAAAATAATACGCACCGATATTAATCGTATAAATTAAAATCCCGCTGTAATAATTTGTACGATAAGCAAGCATCATTAAAAAGCGAATGCGAATCATTTCAATATACTTACCCATGCTTAATACCTTCTTCATAAATGTTACGAATTATTTCCTCTGTAGACACTTCGTTAATTTTTAAATCTTTAATTTGAAAAGCTTGTACTACTTTAGAAATAAGCATTGAAATAATAATTTCTTCATTCGGTATTTTTGCAAGCCACGCATTTTCCTCTTTCGCTTTTGACCAAACGACTTGACTATCTGGCATAACCATCGATAACATCTGATAAGAAACTGGAGCGACAAATTGAAAATGGATTTCCTTCTCTGCTCCCCACTGTGTGCGAAGGTTATTTAAAGAACCGTCATACATAATATTTCCTTCATCCAGCATGATAACGCGCTCACATAAAGCTTCAATGTCAGTAATATCATGTGTTGTTAATAAAATTGTTGTTTTATAACGTTCATTCATCTCTTTTAAGAATTCACGTATTTTCAATTTCACAAGAACATCTAGCCCTATTGTTGGCTCATCTAAAAATAGTAACGGTGGATTATGAATTAATGCTGCCGCTAATTCACAGCGCATCCTTTGGCCAAGAGATAACTTTCGGACAGGCTTATCTAATAAAGGACCAATATCTAACGTTTCGATTACGTGCTCCATATGTTCCTTATACTGAGTGTCTGAAACACCGTACACTTTCTTCAATAAACGAAACGATTCTTGTACCGCAATATCCCACCAAAGCTGAGAGCGCTGACCAAAAACAACACCAATTGTTCTCACAAATTCTTCTCTTTGTTTATGTGGATTCATTCCGTTCACCGTGATTTGCCCTGAAGTCGGAGTCAAAATCCCTGTAAGCATTTTAATCGTCGTTGATTTACCAGCACCATTCTCACCAATATAACCAACCATTTCACCTTGCTTCACAGTAAAAGACACATCATTTACTGCTGGTACTATTTTATAATTACGATTTAATAAATCGCGAAATGCCCCCTTTAATCCCGGACGACTTGAATAGGCTGTAAACTCTTTACGTAACCCTTGTACCTCAATTACCGATTTCATAATCGGACCCCCTTCCTAAATGTCACAACGAATAGTTTACCCAACTGCTCCTTCTATCACAAACAATACGTCTTTTCTAAAAACATGTTAGAATAATACATAGATTTTTGTAAGGAGATGAATTGTAGTGAATTTCACGAAATCAGAAGCATTACATAAAGAAGCTTTAGAACATATCGTTGGTGGTGTTAATAGTCCTTCTCGTTCTTTCAAAGCAGTTGGAGGTGGTTCTCCCGTTGCAATGGAACGTGGAAAAGGTGCTTATTTCTGGGATGTAGATGGAAATAAATATATCGATTATTTAGCAGCATACGGTCCTATTATTACTGGACATGCTCACCCCCATATAACAAAAGCAATTACAACAGCTGCTGAAAATGGTGTACTATACGGAACGCCAACAGCACTAGAAGTAAAATTTGCAAAAATGTTAAAAGAAGCAATGCCTGCATTAGATAAAGTCCGCTTCGTAAACTCTGGTACAGAATCCGTTATGACAACCATTCGTGTTGCCCGCGCTTACACTGGTCGCACAAAAATTATGAAATTTGCTGGTTGTTACCACGGTCATTCCGATTTAGTACTTGTAGCAGCTGGTTCTGGCCCTTCTACTCTTGGAACTCCTGATTCAGCTGGTGTGCCACAAAGTATTGCACAAGAGGTTATTACCGTTCCCTTTAATAATGTAGAAACTTTAAAAGAAGCGTTAGATAAATGGGGACATGAAGTAGCAGCTATCCTTGTAGAGCCAATCGTTGGAAACTTCGGTATTGTAGAGCCTAAACCTGGATTCCTTGAGAAAGTAAATGAGCTTGTCCATGAAGCTGGTGCATTAGTAATTTATGATGAAGTTATTACTGCTTTCCGCTTTATGTACGGTGGTGCTCAAGACTTACTTGGCGTAACACCAGACTTAACTGCACTTGGTAAAGTTATCGGCGGCGGACTTCCAATTGGCGCTTACGGTGGTAAGAAAGAAATTATGGAACAAGTTGCCCCGCTTGGACCTGCATATCAAGCTGGTACAATGGCAGGAAATCCTGCTTCTATGGCATCTGGTATCGCTTGTCTAGAAGTTCTTCAACAAGAAGGCGTATACAAGAAATTAGATGAACTTGGCGCAATGCTTGAAAAAGGAATTTTAGAGCAAGCTACAAAACATAATATCGATATTACAGTAAACCGCCTAAAGGGTGCATTAACTGTATACTTCACGACAAATACAATTGAAGATTACGATGCAGCCAAAAATACAGATGGTGAAATGTTCGGTAGATTCTTCAAACTTATGCTCCAAGAAGGTATTAATTTAGCACCATCTAAATATGAAGCATGGTTCTTAACGACAGAACATACACAAGAAGATATCGAATATACAATCGAAGCTGTTGGAAGAGCATTTGCTGCTTTAGCAGACAATAAATAATACTGTCATTACAAGGAAAAAAGAAAGGTTACCTTTCTTTTTTCCTTTTTTCTATTTCATAAATCCCGCATTAATAGTATAATTATTCATAATTATCTGTTTTATATTCTTTTAGATCGTTATTATCTCTGTGTACAAGGTGATTTACACCTTAAATAGTAAGATTATTCAATCTTTTACAAGAGGGGGGATTGACGGATGCTCAATAAAAAAAATACATGGACACCGTCTTTATTTCGAGATTATAAAAATGCAGAACATGATGCGTGTGGAATCGTTTCCGTTATGGAAAAAAGAAAAATTCCTACAAAAGAAAATATCGACCTTTGTATACAATCACTAATCAAAATGAACCATAGAGCTGGTTTCATCAATGGCGAGGGCGATGGTATTGGAATCCATATTGATGTACCAAAAGCACTTTGGAACGAAAAATTGAAAAGTAGCGGATATAATCCAACGATTGTGGATCATCCCCACTTTATCGTTGGACATTTTTTTCTAAACAAAAAAGAAAATATTGTTGACTTAAAAAATTACATTCGTACGCAATTAAACAATGAAAACTTTACTATTATTTTCGAAAGTGATGATGTAATAAATTCCGATGCACTCGGTCCACTTGGTAAACAGGAAGAACCTTTATTTTGGCAAGTTGCCCTTATCGCTGAAAATGAAGTTAAAAGTATTGAGCAAACATTATTTGCTGTAACGATAAAAATAGAGGAAAACGAAGCGATTCACGTTGCTTCATTAAGTCGTGATCATGTTGTATATAAAGTTCTAGGTGCTGGAGATACACTTGTTGCCTATTACAACGATTTACAACACCCACTTATCGCTTCAACTATGACATTAGGACATAATCGCTATTCTACTAATACATTATCTAATTTTTTTCGTGTACAACCATTTAGCATTCTCGGACATAATGGTGAAATTAATACAATTGCCAAATTACGTGATCAAGCCGAAATGATTCATGTACCACTAACGGCAGGGGGAAGTGACTCCCAAGATTTAAACCGCACCTTAGAGACTCTTCTTGTTCAATATAACTACAGCTTATTTGAAGCGATGGATATACTATTCCCACCAATTATTAATGAAATAAAACTATACGAAACAAACTTACAAAACTTATACACTTATATAAGAGAAGCTTGGGGACATTTCGCACAAGGACCAGCTGGCATTATTTCACGCTATAAAGATGAAGCTGTATTCAGCGTCGATTCCCTTGGCCTACGACCAGTATGGAAAGTAGAAACAGAAAGCTCTTATATTTTCTCTTCTGAACCTGGAGTTGTATCACCAACCGAATATGTAGAAGAACCGAAACCACTCGCTCCTGGAGAAAAGGTCGGATTAAAATGGAATGAACAAGATGAACTTGTTCTTTATGAATACGACAAATACCAAATTGAAGTATATAATCGTTTCCAAAAACGAATCGATGTTAACAATTATCATTTAAACTTATCTATCCCTGAAGCGAAAGAAATCCAAGGATTATGTGATTCTGTTCAAGTTGAAACGAAACAGTACGTTTCTTTCGGGTGGGATCGAGAGCATATTCAGCTCCTTGAACAGATGGCAACAAAAGGAGTTGAGCCAATTCGGTCACTTGGTCATGACTCGCCACTTGCTGCACTCGATACGGATAGACGAAATATTGCTGACTTTATTAAGGAAAGTGTAGCCGTTGTTACAAATCCAGCAATCGATCGCGATCGAGAGGTCGAACACTTCTCCACACGGACGATACTTGGAGAGCGTCCAAGTTTATTAAGCGGCGCTAAACAGCCATTTGTAGTTGAGATGCTTTCACCAATTATTTTAGAAGGAAGTGTTGCACAATCTATCGCAGAGGAATTGCACACAATTACGTACGAACAACTTATACAGTTGTTCGTTACACATAGTTCTATCGCTACAATTTCTGCCACCTTCAGTCCGTTAGAAACTTTACAATGCGCATTAAATCGAATTAGTTCCGAAGCGATAGCTGCCGTTAACAATGGTGCTTCCCTACTATTATTAGATGACGCAAAAGCTCATCTAAATGAACAGTTATGGATGGATCCACATTTAGTTACCGCTAAAGTACATCAAGTATTAAGTGAAAATAAATTACGCAGAAACTGTTCTCTCGTTATACGTTCTGGTGCCCTTCGTTCCTTACACGATATCGTCACACTATATGGATTAGGAGCAGACAGTATTAATCCATATTTATTGTTCGCGACCGTAAATGATGGATCAAAAACACCAATTATGAATCTGTATAATGCACTTAATAAAGGACTAGAGAAAGTCATTTCAACAATTGGAATTCATGAGTTACGTGGTTACGGCCGCCTCTATTCCTCTATCGGATTACATGAGGAAATCGCAAATATATTACAAATTACGAATTTCTTCGGTTCAAATGATTTAGCTTTTTCACTTGAATCGCTTGCTAAAGATGCGAAATCGCGGGCAAATGATTATAACAACCCTAAAATTAGAATGCGAAAATCATTTCATATATTCCCACGGATTTGGAAAGCAATTGGTGATGTTGCAAAAGGAAATTCTTATGATGATTACCGCGAAAAGTTAAGTGAATTAGAAGACAGTAATCCGATTGCAATCAGACACCTTGTTCAAACGAAACAAACAAAGCATGTCGTTCCGGCTGAAGAAGTGTCTATTAGCATTCAAAATCATGATTTACCGTTTATTATTAGTTCCATGTCATTCGGTTCTCAAAATGAAATTGCCTTTCGTGCATATGCAGAAGCTGCCGATCAGCTAAATATGATTAGTTTGAACGGTGAAGGCGGCGAAATTAAAGATATGATTGGCAAATACCCAAATACACGTGGACAACAAGTTGCATCTGGCCGATTTGGAGTAAACGCTGAACTACTAAATTCATCAAATTTAATTGAAATAAAAATCGGTCAAGGCGCAAAACCTGGCGAAGGCGGACATTTACCAGGTTCTAAAGTAACCGCAAAAATTGCTGAGGCACGTAACGCTACAATTGGATCAGATTTAATTTCGCCTTCTAACAACCATGATATTTATTCGATTGAAGATTTAGCTCAAATGATTACAGAAATTAAAACGGCTAATCAACTTGCAAAAGTAGCTGTAAAAGTCCCTGTCGTTCCTAACATTGGAACAATTGCTGTCGGTATCGCTAAAGCTGGCGCTGATTTTATTAACATTAGCGGATTTGACGGCGGAACAGGGGCTGCACGTATTCATGCATTACAACATGTAGGTCTTCCAGTAGAAATCGGTGTTAAAGCTGCTCACAACGCTCTACTAGAAGCAAGTATGAGACATAAAGTAGAAATTTGGGCAGATGGTGGTATTCGAAGTGTAAATGATGCCTTAAAAATCATGCTTCTTGGAGCAAACCGTATTGGGTTTGGTACATTATCAATGATTGCCATCGGCTGTACAACTTGCCGTGGTTGTCATCTAGATACTTGCCACGTTGGAATTGCAACACAAATTGAATCTGAAGCACAAGCGAAAGAACATGGATTACGCCGCTTCGTCCCGCGCGAATTAGAAAGCGCAGTTGCTGGCCTATTAAATTTATTCACCACTTTCGGTTTAGAATTAAAACGGTTAACAGGGCAACTCGGTTATACAAATTTACAAGAAATTGTCGGGCGTTCCGATTTATTAGAACAAGTTCGAGGTCAAGATTTGTTAGAGTTATGTAATTTACTACAAACGATAGAAAATTCAACTGTTACAACAAGAGTATCTGTGGAAGAAAAACAATTTGAAACAGTGCATTCTCCTCACTCAAAAGAATTAGTAGGAGTTGGCGTAGAACAACGAGTTATGGGCGGTTTAGAATCTTGTTATCGCGTTCGTAGTAAATTATATGAAGATACAAAGCTTGAACCACTTACATTAAAGTATACAAATGGCTCTGTTCCTGGAAATGGATTAGGTGCTTACAATAGTGAAAACTTATTTATACACGTAAATGGCGGCGCACAAGATGGCATTGGCAAAACTTCATTTGGCGGTGGCATTTATATAACGAAAGCAAAAGGTAAAAATGGAACATATTATAATGGGTCTGTCGGAAAAGGATTTGGATATGGTGCACAAAAAGGTGCATTATACGTGCAAGGTAACGCCGACGCTCGTGCTGGTATTCGCCTTTCTGGAGCAGACATGATAATTGGAGGGAGAATGACAAAACCACTCCGTGAAAAAGAGCAAGGAAATATAGGATCATACTCGAATATTAAAGGTTTCGCTTTTGAATATATGACAAATGGGCGGGCTCTTGTTTTAGGAGATCCTGGTCCATGGATCTGTGCTGGTATGACTGGTGGTGTTGTTTATTTACGTCATGATTCAAACTTAGGTTTAACAGAAAAAGCCTTAAAAAGAAGAATCGCAAAAGGTGCAAATGTTACATTACAATCAATTAGTAAAAATGGTGTGCAAGATGTAACTGAACTATTGCTAGATTATATTCGTGTATTAAATGAGCATGAGCAATATGAGGAAGTTGCTTTGTTAACCCCGTTACTAGATGATATGCAGCAGCAATTTTTTGAAATTATCCCGAAAAAGGAGCAGGCTGATCCATCTATCTCAACTGAGTGATATATACCCTTTTTATTTTCAATAAAAAATTGACGAAGTATACTTCTCATAGTAATCTATAGTAACAATTTGAAACCTGCTGAAATTCAGCAGGTTTTTTTACTAAAAATTAATGTTTAAAAAGAATTAGGAAAAAATTATAAAGTGAAACTTTAATCAGTGGGGGTTTTGTTCATCCCCCACTGATTATTAGCCCACACCAATCGGGCATTTACGGGCAGCCCGACTCCTACCTAACTCCTTTGCTCTAGCCGAACTTTGAGGTAGGAGTTCTACTGCCCGCAAATAGCGGGATAAATGAATCTTAATTTCTTTTTTTATATCACTAAAATATCACTTGCTAACATATTGTAATGAATGTATAGTATCATGTTGTACATTCATTATGACAAGAGAAAGGATCTTATTAAGGGTATGAAACTTGGTGCTCGCATTTTAAAAACGGGTATTGCCATCACATTAGCTTTATTTGCTTGTATTTTACTTCACTTACCGAGTCCGGTATTTGCGGGAATCTCAGCTATATTCGCTGTTCAACCGTCTGTATATCGTTCATATTTAACTGCACTTGAACAAATTCAAGCAAACGTAATTGGTGCGGTATTCGCTATCGTATTTGCTACTGCTTTTGGACATAATCCTTTTATTATTGGATTAACATGTATATTAGTAATTGCTCTTACATTACAATTACGATTAGAAAACACAATATCAATTGCTTTAGTAACAGTTATCGCCATTATGGAGTATCAAGGCGAAGATTTCTTTAGTTTTGCCTTACTTCGCTTTGCGACGATTATGATCGGAATTATTGCGGCTTCAATTGTAAATTTAGTGTTTATGCCGCCAAAATACGAAACAAAGCTTTATCATCGTATCGTTGATAATACAGAGGAAATTGTGAAATGGATTCGAATGAATAGCAGGCAAGCTTCTGACTTTACAACGTTAAAAACTGATATTGATCGTATGAAAGAAAAAATGATCAAACTAAACCATTACTATTTGCTGTATAAAGAAGAAAGAAGCTACACGAAAAAAGTACAGTTCGCAAAAATTCGTAAGCTCGTTTTATTCAGACAAATGTTAGCGACGACAAGCCGTGCTTTAAGTACGTTAAAATCATTACATCGCACTGAAAATGAACTGCGCTATATGCCAGAAGAATTTCAGGAATCTATTCAAAACGAACTTGACTCATTAACGCATTATCATGAACAAGTTTTATTAAAATTTATTGGTAAAGCAAAGAAACAACAATCCGTTGAGATGCTTGATGAAGTTGAAACAGGTAAACAAGAATTAATTGATATCTTTATGGAGTATCAAAACAAAGATGATGAGGAAGCATATAAAACATGGTTACATCTATTCCCTCTTATTTCTTCAATTATTAATTATAGTGAAGAAGTAGAGCATTTAGATTTACTTGTGGATAGCTTCTACACATACCATAAACCAGAAACAGAACTCCAAATCGACGATAAAAAAGAAGACGAATAAAAAACAGCTCCTTTTTACGCTAAAGGAGCTGTTTCTGTTATATTTTGAAGTTGATATAAATTGTAATAGAATCCCCTTTTTTTCATTAACTCTTCATGAGAACCTGTTTCTTTAATTTCACCATCTTCAATGTAAATAATTGTATCAACATGCGTAATCGTTGCTAATCGATGTGCAATTATAATCGTCGTCCGATCAGCAGCTAACGTTTGAAGTGCCTCTTGAATATACCGTTCGTTTTCTAAATCTAAAGCAGAAGTTGCTTCATCTAATATAAGTAACGATGGATTCTTTAGAAATACTCGCGCAATTGCTACACGTTGCCTTTGCCCACCAGATAACTTCACACCACGTTCTCCAACAACAGTATTGTAACCATCTGGTAACTCTATAATAAAATCATGAATTTGCGCGGCTTTGGCTGCTGCAATCACTTCTGTCTCTTTAGCTTTCGGATTTCCATATAAAATATTAGCTCCGATTGTATCGCTAAATAATAAATTATCTTGCAGTACAATTCCAATATGGCTACGTAAATTTCTCATATCATACTTTCTTACATCTATCCCATCTACATAAACTGACCCTTCCGAAACATCATAGAAACGCGGAATTAAACTAGCAAGAGATGACTTTCCTCCCCCACTCGCTCCTACAAGTGCTACCTTCTCTCCTGGCCGCATAGTTAATGACAAGTTATGTAATATCTCTTTTTCATCTGCATTATAACGAAAAGACACATTATCAAATACAATTTCTCCATTTAATTTTTTCGCTTGTACCGCATTTGGCACATTAACAATATCGTACTTTTCATCTAACAGTTCAAACACTCGATCCATCGAGGCGAAAGATTGCGTTAATGTTGTAGATGAATTAACAAGGCGGCGAAGCGGACTATATAAACTATCCATATAACCAACAAAAGCTACCATAGTCCCTAGCGTTAACTGACCTTGAATTACTTCATATGCTGCAAAACCAATGACAAGTAACGGGCCTAAATCAGTTAAAGTATTTACTGCCGAAAATGTTCTCGCCGTCCAACTTGTATGCGTTAATGCTTTCGTTAAAAATTCATTATTTCTTTTTTCAAACTGCTTACCCTCATACTCTTCTAATGCAAAGCTACGCGTCACTTGCATTCCTTGAATACGTTCATGTAAATAACCTTGCATAGTTGCTAACGCTTGTGAACGTTCTTTCGTCAATTTTCGAAGACGTCCGAAAAAATATTTCACCGCAACAACATAAATAGGTAAAATCAATAAAGCAACAAACGTTAACTTTATGTTCATAGAAAACATAACAATAATAGCAATCGCAATTGTCGCAGTATCTAACCAAACATTCATTAAACCGGTAATTACAAAATCCTTCGTTTGCTCTACATCATGGATTACACGTGAAATAAGCTCTCCTGTTTTTGTATTCGAATAATAACGCAAGCTCAATTTTTGCAAGTGACCAAAAATATGTTTCCGCAAATCATATAGTATTGTATTCGCGATACGTTGCGCGAAATATTGACGATAATATTCAATCGGTGGCCTTAATACTGCAAAAATAAAAAAGGCTATCCCAATCGCCGTTATTAATTGGGACGTTTTATCTTGAAGTGAACCCCCGCCTTGGATTACATCGTCGATAATATACTTTAATAACCATGGCATAATAAGCGGGATACCGAACTTAACTAGACCGATAACAATTGTAATAGCAATAAGCCATCTATATGGTTTAACAAATTGTAAATATCTTTTTATACCTTGCACATAATCCCCCCTCTAATAGGACAAACCTGCCGGGAAATCCCCTGCAGGTTTGTTTTAATTTCTGTACATTAAATATCTCTCATACCACATATCTACGAAATCTGGTGCAAATGGACCTTTTCTTTGATGAATCCACTGCGTTAAATGTGCTACATTTCGCTTTAAAATTGTATCAATAACAGGTGGATATTGCATGATTTGACTATGCTTTTCATACTCATCTTCATCTAACAGTGTATATGTCATATCTGGATACACTTTAATATCTAAATCATAATCAATATACTTTAATGCTTCTGAATCATATGCAAAAGGAGAACTTAAATTACAATAATAATATACGCCCTCTTCTCTTAGCATCCCAATCACATTAAACCAATAGTTTGCATGAAAATAACAAATTGCAGGTTCCCGAGTAACCCATGTTCGGCCATCTGATTCTGTAACTATTGTTCGATCATTCGCTCCAATTACAAGACTCTGTGTCCCTTTTAAAATCGTTGTCTCTTCCCACATTCTATGAATGGAGCCATTATGTTTATAACTATGTATTTGTACTTTTTCTCCTTCTTTGGGAAATGCCATATATGCTCCCTTCTTTCAACTGCAAATGCCCTTCTTAAATTAAATCAACTATCCTTTGAACTGCATTCACTTTTTTTCTATTATAACTTTTTTGTCGAAATTTTAAAACTAAAGCGACAAGACTCTATTTTTCACACTGCATGTTTATTGTTGAATACCATATCCCTACTGAGGCTTTTCCTGACTCATTTATAAATGAGGAAATAATAACAGAAAAAGCCCTTCCTTATTTTCATGTTAAGAAGGACTTTTCATCTGAAGGTAAGAACATATCTTATCCTAAATTTGAAATCATTTTTTCAGTTTCAAAAGATTTAATCACACTATTCGTTTGCTTTTCGAATTTTTCATGTAATAGTTTCAATGCTATTTCTGTTCTATATATTTCTTGGCGAATAAAATGTAAGTCTTTTTTATCGCACGTATCCTTTTCACTCACTTCAATTTGCTGATACTTCTCTAAGTGTGATTGCAATTTTAACAGCTCATCCATCGTTTCCAATTGCTCTCCTACCAACTTATCAAAATCCTTCATTACTTACCCCCTTTTAGATTTATTCATTAGTTATTATTCCTAATTACATATTTCTAATCTTTAACTTCCTTCTCCTTTGACTACATTTGTTGACTTATTAGAAGTTATGTCGTTCACTTTCTTTTCATTACAATGACCCGCACACAAAGAAAACACTTCTCTCGAATTGGAGAAGTGTTTTTCTTTCATTACTCGTTTGAACTAGAAGATTGTGATTGTTTTGCAGCTGATTTTGCATTTTGTTTTTTCACAGCATGCACGTCTGTTTCAGTTGCAAATTCTGTACCATAACTAGCGTTTGCACTTTGTGCACCAGAAGCTTGTGCTTTCTTTGCTTCTGATTGTGCGTTTGCTTGTTTTACTGCTTGTACATTTGTTTCAGTCGCAAACTCTGTACCATAACTAGCATTTGTACTTTGAATGCTAGCACCAGAAGTTGCCTTGTTATAACCTTGTTGTTTTTTACTCATCTTTCTCACCTCCACAACCAATAATGTAACCAATTCACTCGGAAACTATCCGTAATTTTTTGTTGAAAAATTTCCGCATATATCTCTTAATACTCATTCAAACTATAGGGTACGGAGGTGGAAATATGTATATAGGACGCGATATGACTGAACTAACGATGATTTCAAAAAATGAATGGAAAGAAGATGAATTAGCTTATTTTCATCATTCATTACAACAGATTTTGCCCTATTTAAACGCAGAAGGTCAAAGTATTTATAAAGAAATTGTAATAGAAATTGAATCAAGAGGTGGCTTACAAGAAGGTAATGCCAGTTGGACTCATGGGACAAAAATTTCTTACGATTAAAAAAGTGTTCCCAATCTAGGGAACACTTTTTTTGTTTATCCCGCTTTAATGGGCAGTAAGACCCCCACCTCAAAATGCAGCGAAAGCAAAGAATTTATGTGGGGGATCAACTGCCCATAAAAGTCCGATTAGTTCAACTAATAATCAGTGGGGGATGAAGACAACCCCCACTGATTAAAGTTTCACTTTATTGCATTGTAATTTTCTCAACACAACTCTCATAAATCGTACGATGCGATTTAGAGAAAGGTAACTGCTCAAATGCTTCTTTCGATACAAACTTTAATGTATCTGTTTCAACAATATCACCAGTTACTTTTCCGTAAAATACGAATATATCCCAGGTGCGATGCGTAAACGTATGTTGCACATTCATTGCGTACTCATCAATAGAAATCGAAAGCTCAAACTTTTCCTTCATATAATCTATAAGCTGTTCTTTCTGACTTCGAATCCCTTCACCAAGTTCAATATTCGGAAACTCCCACATATTAGCTAATAATCCGCTACTTGGACGTTTATTAATAACGTAACGACCATCTTCAGTTTGAAGTACTCCTGCAACAAGCGGTACCATTGTAGGAGCTTTCGCTTTACTTTTTACTGGTAGTTCTTTTTGAACACCTTCAGCATATCCCCTACAATGCTCACGTACAGGACAAAGTAAGCATGCTGGATTTTTAGGAATACAAATTAGTGCACCTAATTCCATCAAACCTTGATTAAAATAAGATGGATTTTCAGCTGAAATAATTTCCCGCACAATCTCTTCAAACACTTTTCTAGTTTTCGGTTTTGCAATGTCATCCCATACTGATAAAATACGGGATAACACGCGCATAACATTTCCGTCAACTGCTGGCTCTGGTATACCATATGCGATACTTAAAATTGCACCTTTTGTATATGGTCCCACTCCTTTTAATTTTTCAATTTTCTTTACATCACTCGGTACTATCCCGCCATATACTTCTTTTACCTCTTTTACAGCCGTGTGTAAATTTCGTGCTCTAGAATAATACCCTAAACCTTCCCATGCTTTTAATACTTCTTCATCATCAGCATTTGCTAAAGCTTCCAACGTAGGGAACTTCCCCATAAAATTTGCGTAATATGGTTTTACAGCTTCTACCCTTGTTTGCTGTAACATAATTTCCGAAACCCAAACACGGTATGGATCTTTATTTTTTCGCCACGGTAAGTCGCGTTGCTCTTTTTCAAACCAACCAATTAAATCATTTTGAAACTGCTCTATGTTAAATTTTTCTAATATTTCAAGTGTCAAACTTGATCCCCCTCATTTTTTTGCATATACGTACTATTATAAAGATTTTTAGGAAAAAATTTAAGTAAGATGACATAGGAAATAGAAGGCAAAGGACTTGAGGTATCGAATAAAAAGAGTTACATTAATAAAAAACGGAGGTGGATTTCTATGGACACAGCCACTCACCTTGTTATGGGTGTCACTTTAGGTAGTTTGGCAACATTAGACCCAGCTATAGCGCAAAGTGATATTGGACCACAAGCAGTTATGCTCGCTACAATTGCTGGTTCCAATATTCCTGACATCGATACAGTTTTAAAATTGCGTAATAACGCTAAATATATAAGAAATCATCGCGGGGTTACTCATTCCATTCCTGCAGTAATTCTTTGGTCATTCCTTATAAGCGGCATCTCTTTCGCCTTCTTTTCAGACGCTCCATATCTTCATCTACTACTTTGGTCATTTATAGCTGTCTTTCTTCACGTCTTTGTAGATATTTTCAATGCCTACGGTACACAAGCGTTACGGCCTTTCACAAAAAAATGGGTCGCACTCGGCATAATTAATACGTTTGATACTGTGATTTTCTTTATCCATATACTTGCGATTGCTTGCATGCTCGTAGGTTCCCATAAAGGATATACAGCCTTAGCTGCATATATATTAATGATTGTTTACTATATCGGACGGATTATGATGCATAGAAATATAAGAAGCGTTGTACACAAACGTTTCAAACATGTTGAGAAGATCATCATTTCTCCTTCTTATCGATTTTATCATTATCATTTAGCAGTCGTTACGACTGATTATTACTACGTTGCGAGATGGCATCGTGGTAACATTATGATATACGATAAGTTCGATCGGGTACCGTTCCCAGATAACGCTATTATGAGAGCTGCTAAACAAGATGAAAACATCTCGGCCTTCTTATCTTTCTCTCCTGTATATCGTTGGGATATTTTTGATTATGATAACTATTACGAAATTCGATTCATTGATTTGCGCTATCGAAGTAAAGATTATTATCCATTCGTTGCAATCGTTCAGCTCGATCAAAATTTAAATATTATTAATTCTTATACCGGATGGATTTTCAGCGAAGAAAAACTTCGAAAGAAACTGGAATTGCTTCCACATTAAAAAAAGCGACTTTAGTCGCTTTTTTAATGTTTTAAATGGTCTTCTTGATTAATTAAATGGCTGTATTTCGGATTATTTGTACGCATTTCATGAAGACGCGCTCCATGATTATTAATCCATGTTCTTACTACTTGCTCAGTCATCTCCTCCCCTTGATAACGACCTGATTTCGCATAAGTTGTTTGAAAATCTTCCCAAAGTAATTCAACCCACGCACGAGCTTGTCCGTAAGAAAGCTTGTCATTCTTGTCTAATAATTCTTTCGTTAATGCTTCATAAATATCATTCATGTTCTAATCTCCTTTTACCTATTTATCCCTTCATTTCTAAAGGATAGTTTCTTCTATTTTGCACATTCTATAAGTGATACTTCTTAAAGAGGTATCAACTGATGATGAGGAGGGCGTTCTCAATGGGTAAACAAGCCGAATTTTGGTCTGAGTCAAAAAACAACAGCAAAATCGACGGTCAGCCGAAAGCGAAATCACGCTTCGCTTCGAAACGACCTAACGGCACAATTAACACGCACCCACAAGAACGTATGCGTGCTGCAAATCAGCAGGAAGAGTAGTACAGGTACAGCCTAAAAAATTAACTTCCTACACGAGGTGATAAAGATGAGCTACCGTGATCGTTTAGATAGTCGTTCTGAATTATTTAACCATACGTGGACTCGTCCGAAACATGCGAAAGCGCAAGTTAACGGACAGACGCAACAAACCCAGTCTCTCATTATATTGGCCAACGAATGTAAAAAACGCCAATTTTAGAATCTCCTATCTCCTTTAACGCCTACCAAAGATGAAAACCAGAGAGATATTCGCTCTCTGGTTTTTATTTTTCTTGCAACAAGGAAATTGGTATCCCAATCTCTTCATTATCATTTTGCTTATAACCCCAAGCAAATACCCCATTGAAGTACGTAATTTTAAATAATACACCAGGTTCTTCTACTAATTCATATGTCTCACCAATATGGAATTTGTTTATATCAGTCATGTAAGCACGGGCCATGGCCATCTTTCTCATTAATACATCGAATTCATTTACAATTCCAAGTTGCTCAGCCTTTACTGCTTGCTCCTTCAAAGCGCCAATTTCTTCTCTAAGCTCATGCGGTGTCATTTCACTGTAGCGTTTTGGCATATTCATCTTATTATTCCCCTCATCCCTCTTCACGTTTCATTTGTAAAAATATCTCTATTTCATCAATAGAAAATCCTTTTCGATATAACGCTTGTTTCATCTTATTTTCGAATGTCCATCCATCATACTTCCTATATTTCTCATAATATTTATTCCCATGATAGTGTAAAGCTTCTTGTTGCTTTTCGTCATCTTTTTCGTCTTTCAATTCTTCCAAACAAATTTGAATCACATCTCTAGAATATCCTTTACGAACAAGCATTTCATCTAACTTTAGCTTCATTTGTAAAAATGAATGCTTTTGATAAGATTTTTTCTTTTTTTCTACAAGAATCAAAGCATTTTCAATTTGCTTCTCCTTTGGATACTCTTGTAAACTATGTGTAATGATTAGATCCTGAACGCCTTTATTTAACAGCTCTCTTTTTATAACAGTTGGACCTTTTCGATTCACATTACTTTGCGTTCGCGTATATAAAATGGCATACTCTTTATCATTAATATATCGGTCATGTAATAATTTCGAAACGACTTCAGAGATGATGGCCTGTCCCACTTCTTTTTTTCGTAAAAAATCTTCTATTTCTTGTTTCGTTCTCATTTGATAGGATAAATAGGAGATTGCTTGTAAATATGCTTTTTGTACCTCTTCATTGAACAAAATATTGCCTAACTCTATTTCATCAATTTCTAAACCTTTTTGTAATCCATGTTTCATTAAGATTACTTGATCCACACTAAATCCGTACTCTTCACCTTGACCTTTATCAATATAAATATTAAATCGCTCTTTCGATCGTTTTTGCACTTCTATTTTTGTAATGACAGCCATACTCTCACCTCTCTATTATTTTAACATAGTCAAGGAACATTTTTGCTTTTCAAGAATATATATAATGAGGAGGAAATAATTATGAAAATTGCAATTTCTGGTGGTACTGGCTTTATCGGCAAATATCTATCTACTTTTTTCATTCAAAAGGGATACACAGTCTATATCCTTACCCGAAAAAATAAAATTGAAACTTCAAACCCTAACCTTCAATACGTACAATGGACACCAGATTTACCTACTTTCCCCCTCTCTTCTATTGATATAGTTATTAATCTAGCTGGAGAGTCAATCAATAGTAGATGGACAAAAAAACAAAAAGAAGCAATTTTAAACAGTAGAATTCAAGCAACAAGAGGACTTATTAAACAACTACAAACACTCAGCACAAAACCACATACATTTATTAACGCAAGTGCTATTGGATACTACGGAACTTCTGAAACAGAGTCTTTTACCGAGCAGCAAGAAACTCCCGGAAATGACTTTTTAGCAGAAACAGTATTTTTATGGGAGCAAGAAGCATGTAAAGCACGTTCTCTTGAAATCAGAACAATATACGCAAGATTCGGAGTCATATTAGGTGCAGACGGAGGTGCTCTTCCAAAGATGCTACTTCCCTATCAATTTTATATCGGAGGCACAATTGGATCTGGAAACCAATGGTTATCATGGATTCATATAGATGATGTCGTTCGCATGATTGATTTCATCATACACAAAGAAGAAATTAATGGTCCTCTTAATATTACAGCCCCGTTACCTATAAGAATGAAGGAATTTGGAGAAACCATGGCAACTATAATGAGAAAACCTCATTGGTTACCTGTCCCTTCATTTATGCTTCACGCTTTATTGGGTGAGATGAGTATACTTGTACTAGAAGGGCAACATGTATTACCTAGTAAAGCAATTGAACATGGGTACCAATACACATTTCCGACAATAGACCATGCATTACAAAATATACTTTCGCATACAATGTAGTACTTCTAAAACACAGTTTTACAAGGGGTTCCCTTTCAAAACTTTCATTTTCTAGGATTCAGAGCATTACTACACAAATAACCTTTCAGTTACTTTTTCTTCAATCACATTAATATTGTAAAGTAACAGAAATGAGGTACCTATGAAAATATTGCTCAAACAAGCCATTGTGTATCCTATTACATCTCCCAAGTTTCAAGGTGATGTACTCGTTATAGGAGAACGAATTGCTGAGGTCAAACCTTCTATTCAGCCTACTCAAGATATGACCGTTATAGATGCGCGAGCTCTTCATCTCTTACCTGGATTTATTGATGTCCATACTCACCTTGGTCTCTATGATGAAGGCACTGGTTGGGCTGGGAATGACGCTAATGAAACCTCTGAAGTTTCAACACCACATATCCGTTCTTTAGACGGAATCCATCCTTTTGATATCGCATTTCAAGACGCTGTACAAAACGGGATCACAACTGTTCACGTTATGCCTGGGAGCCAAAATATTATCGGCGGTACTACTTGTGTAATAAAAACAGCTGGAACTTGTATTGATCATATGATTATTCAAGAACCTGCCGGCTTAAAGATTGCCTTTGGAGAAAATCCTAAAAAGGTCCATAGTAATGGAACGAAAGAGTCCATAACACGTATGGGGATTATGGGATTACTTCGGGAATCATTCTATGAAGCACAGCACTACGGGCATGAAGCTGATTTTCGAATGCTCCCTATTTTAAAAGCATTACGCCGCGAAATACCGGTACGTATCCACGCTCACCGTGCTGACGATATTAGTTCTGCTTTACGCTTTGCAACAGAATTCAATCTTGATTTACGTATTGAGCATTGTACAGAAGGACACTTTATTGTTGAAGAGCTTTCAAAACACAATTTAAAAGTTTCAGTTGGTCCCACTCTTACACGCCGGTCTAAAATCGAACTAAAAAACAAAACATGGGATACTTACCATATATTATCTAAAAATGGAGTAGAAGTTTCTATAACAACTGATCACCCTTATACACCAATTCAATATTTAAATGTTTGTGCTGCTGTCGCAGTAAGGGAAGGATTAGACGAGAAAACTGCATTGGAAGGAATCACTATATTTCCAGCGAGAAATTTGCGTTTAGAGGATAGAATTGGAAGCATTGAGGTTGGAAAAGACGCTGATCTCGTGTTATGGACACATCATCCTTTCCATTATTTAGCCAAGCCTGTACTAACTATGATTGACGGAAAAATAATTTACAAAAAAAATAAAAAAAACTAGTTTATTTTTTTGACTAGATAAAGTATTATACGATTATAAACTGAATGAAACCATAATCAATTTGTGTCGTGATTATCATTTTCAAATTGATGAATGGGGAAGGCAAATGGTGCGCCACCAGCGTTATAAACTGGTTCTAGTGGGTTCGATTCCCACCCCGAAATTTTTTAAAGATTGATATAAAAATTTCGAGGGTGGGGTGCTTTTTCGTCATGCTACCCTCGTGTGAGGAGGAGTTAGTGTGTTGAAAAAACGCGACTTACACGACAGCCACGTTCTATACGAGTTAATGGTGGATCCAGCTGTCTTCCCTTTTGTGCGTCAAAAGGCTTATTCTTATGAGGAATATTTATTTTTAACGAAACAAACCATTGAAGCCGAAGAGCGTGGAGAGTTAATTTCACGCACAATTTTAGATGAATGGGGTAACCCTATCGGAACAATTACTTTATTTGATGTGCAAGAAAAAGCTGGATTCCTTGGAACATGGCTTGGAAAACCATACCATGGCAAAGGCTATAATAAATTGGCGAAAGATTCATTTTTTAGCGAACTTTTCTATGAGTTAGATATTGAAACCATCTTTATGCGTATTCGCAAAATAAATATTCGTTCTATTAAAGCTGCCGAAAAACTACAATATGTGAATCTAGCAAATGAAACGAGAAAAGCCGTTTATGATGAAATTAACGTAAATGAAGAAGTATATAATCTATATGAAATTCCAAAAGATCAATATACACTTGCAACAATGCGTGATACAACATTCCAAGACGCCCACCACTTAAAAGAAGCGTAATCTAAATTTTTAGAAATAATAATTAATCATTAACCGTTTGGCATATATGTATATCACCCCATGTCTTTGGAAACGATAGATAGTGACTTTAGGACACGAGGTGATTTGTAATGGATAAAAAGAAACGTGACAAAGCGAAAAATACATTATCTAGTACACAAGAAGTTCTATACCAACGAGAATTTCGAAAAGCAGATCGTGCAGCGGGATATCGCTCAAAAAGTATTTAAAGTGAAAATGAATAATTAGAAGTTTTCCCCCCTAATTATTCATTTTCATTACATAATTTTCCCGACTGACAGAAATAACCTAAAAGAGTTCCCTTATACATAAGGGAACTCTTTTGTTGTGGACAACTTTATCCACAACATCGATATGATTGTGAATATTTTTCTAAAAACTTTGATATTTTTATATATTTTCGCACATATCAACTACTGGAATTGTGGATATTTTTCTAAAAATTGTGGACAATGTGGATATAGTTGTTAATATTCCGACTTTACCGTCTAATGAAAGCGCATCCCTTTGTGGATAAAGTGAAGGCTTTTACGGGAAGCTATCTCCCACCTAACGTCCTCGCATTCGCCCAATTTCAAGATGGGAGTCTTACTTCCCTCAAATAGCCGGATAAAGGAATCTTTACAATAAAAGGAACCCTCTTTAAACATATAAAAGAGGGTTACATATTAAGTAAATGATTCTGCAAGAGCAGGTGATTTCATAGGTATATGATTCGGCTCTGCATGATTTTCTTCCAAAATTGTATCCACGATATGACATGCCGGTTCAGGACGATAAATATTTTTCATTGCTTCTTTCATTTGGAGAAGCTTCATATCATCTTGTAATAACGCCTCTGTTTTTGCAAAAACCTCACTGTCATCACGGATTACAACTGCAGCTCCTTTTTTTTCAAAATACAACGCATTTTCATTTTCTTGTCCTGGGACAGGCTTATATAAAATGACAGGTACTTGTAATGCTGCTGCTTCGCTTAATGTAATACCACCTGGCTTCGTAATCATACAAGAAGTAACACGGAATAACTCATCAATGTTTTCAACATAACCAAATACTTTTAAAGCATCCGAATTTTGTTCCTGTAATCCTAATAAATCCTGTTTTAAAGCTTCATTTTTTCCGCAAACGACAACTACTTGTAAATTAGGTACGGCCATAAATGACTGGCATAGTTCTTTTACACTTCCTAGTACCCCATGAGCACCTGCTACAATTAGTAAAATCTTTTTATTCTTACATAACTGATACTTATTATATATAATGTCTTGATTTATCTTTAGCTCAAAACTATTGCGAATTGGAATTCCAGTTTCAACAATTTGTTCCGCAGGTACACCAATATCAACCATCACCTTTTTCACGTGATCAGTTGCTACAAAATAACGATCTACTTCACGATGAATCCATATTTTATGCACACAAAAATCCGTCAACACATTATAAACAGGGATTGAAATACCTGTTTGCTTTTTCAACTCAGGTACAGCTATGATTGGAAAGGTATTAATAACGATATCCGGTTTCTCCACTTGTAAAAGTGATTTCAAACGTTTCCTTCCAAAATTTGCGTACCAAGATGCTATTTTTTTATCATAAATTTTTTCTACCCCGTAATAAAACAAACGATATAATTCTTTTCCTATTGTATAACTTTTTAAATATAAATATTTTGTAATGTCAGTTATAAATGGATGTGATTCTCCAAACAAGTCGCATACAATTACATTTTCAATTCCTTTTTGGCGAAATGTTTGTTCTAATGTTTTCGCTACTTGCACATGACCATTACCGTAATGTGCAGTTAAAATTAAAACCTTGGGGTTTTTTATCAAACAAATCCACTCCTAGCTTTTTGTTTCTCCATATTGCATATACGACAATAGGAAAAACATTTTCCTTAAACATTACATACTTGGATTCCAATATTCCCCTGTTAGCTATGTACCTGTCGTGGATATGCAAAGCATATAAGATTGACCCCTTAATCCTATCCGTGCTCATATCTTTACATTATACTTTCCTATAAGAGCTTTCGCAATAACTTACAAATGTTCTCTATTCCATGATACTCACTCTTTTACTTCTTAATTCTTTTTACTATTTTGATTTCCCTTTACAATTATGTAAATTTCTCCACTTATTCCTTACAAAAATATGGATATTCTTTTTTCAGTATACTCTTTTCTATATATATACTCTAGGTTTTATTGTAAAGAAAGCAAAAAGTCTAATCCAATATTTGGATTAGACTGCTTTTAAAATATGTCTCGCTTGTTCTACATTTTTTTCCGTAGGTGGTTCTACATTTGCGAGTGGATATTTATGCCCAAGCGCCTCCCATTTATATACACCAAGCTTATGATATGGTAGCACTTCAACTTTCTGAACATTAGACAGACTTTGAATAAAGCTAGATAATTTTTGCAGATCCTCTTCATTATCAGTAACACCTGGAACTAATACATGTCGTACCCAAATCGGTTTATTCTTATCCGATAAATAACGAGCAAATTGTAAAATATGTTCATTTGATTTCCCTGTTAATTTACGATGTTTCTTTGAATCAATATGTTTCAAATCCAATAAAACTAAATCTGTATAATCCATTAATTTATCCAACTTTTGCTGGAATTCTGGCTCTTCAGAATAACAACCTCCAGAAGAATCAATTGTTGTATGAATTCCAACTTCCTTACATTTCTTAAATAATTCAATTAAGAAATCTAACTGTAATAATGGTTCTCCACCACTAACTGTTATACCGCCTCCAGAAGCTTCAATAAATGGAAGGTAACATGTCACATCCTGCATTACTTCTTCAACTGTTATTTCTTTTCCTTTACCGATCTCCCACGTATCAGCATTATGGCAATATTGACAACGTAATAAACACCCTTGTGTAAATATGACATAACGAATCCCTGGGCCATCAACAGTACCACAAGACTCTACAGAATGTATTCTTCCTTTTACCATGTTACTTCCTCCTTTATTGAAACAGCCTCCCTCCACTACATATTAAAAGCGGAGGGACACTTTTTTCACTTACATGCTTTCATGCATTGTACGGTTAATTACATCAATTTGTTGTTCACGAGTTAATTTAATAAAGTTAACAGCGTAACCAGATACACGAATTGTTAATTGTGGATATTTTTCAGGGTGCTCCATTGCATCCATTAATGTTTCACGATTAAATACGTTAATATTTAAGTGATGTCCTTCTTTTATTGCATAACCATCAAGCATAGATACTAAGTTGCGCACTTGTACATCATCTTCTTTACCAAGTGCTTTTGGAATAATAGAGAATGTATTGGAAATACCATCTTGTGCATCTTCATATGGTAATTTAGCTACAGATAATAGTGATGCTAATGCACCTTTTGTATCACGACCATGCATTGGGTTTGCGCCCGGTGCAAATGGTTCTCCAGTACGACGGCCATCTGGAGTATTACCAGTTTTCTTACCGTATACGACGTTAGATGTAATTGTTAAGATTGACATTGTATGAACAGAATTTCTGTATGTTTTATGCTTACGAAGTTTATTCATAAATGTTTTCACAAGATTTACTGCGATTTCATCTACACGATCATCGTTGTTACCGTATTTAGGGAAATCACCTTCAATTTCAAAGTCAACTGCAATACCATTTTCATCACGAATTGGTTTTACTTTTCCGTATTTAATTGCACTTAATGAGTCTGCTACTACAGACAATCCTGCGATACCTGTCGCCATTGTACGAAGAACATTTGTATCATGAAGCGCCATTTCAATACGCTCGTAGCTATATTTATCGTGCATATAGTGGATAACGTTTAATGTATTTAAATATAGACCTGCTAACCATTCCATTGTCATATCAAACTTATGCATAACTTCTTCATAATCTAATACTTCAGAAGTAATTGGTGCGTACTCAGGGCCAACTTGAGCTTTAGATTTTTCATCTTTACCGCCGTTAATCGCATATAGTAATGCTTTCGCTAAGTTTGCACGTGCGCCGAAGAACTGCATTTGTTTACCGATTCTCATTGCAGATACACAACAAGCAATACCGTAGTCATCACCGTAGTCAGCACGCATAATGTCATCATTTTCATATTGAATTGCTGATGTTTTAATAGACATTTTTGCACAGTAGTTTTTAAAGTTCTCTGGTAATTGTTTAGACCAAAGAACTGTTAAGTTTGGTTCTGGAGCTGGTCCTAAATTATCTAATGTATGCAAGAAACGGAATGAGTTCTTTGTTACTAATGGACGACCATCTAAAGCCATACCACCGATAGATTCAGTTACCCAAGTTGGGTCACCAGAGAATAATTCATTATAATCAGGTGTTCTTGCGAATTTCACAAGACGTAATTTCATAATGAAGTGATCCACGATTTCTTGTACTTCTTCTTCTGTTAAAGTACCATTTTCTAAATCTCTTTCAATGTAAATATCTAAGAATGTAGAAGTACGTCCAAGACTCATTGCAGCTCCGTTTTGTTCTTTAATCGCTGCAAGATATGCGAAGTATAACCATTGGAAAGCTTCTTGTGTATTTGTTGCTGGTTTAGAAATATCAAAACCATGAGAAGAAGCCATTTGTTTTAATTCTTGAAGTGCACGCATTTGCTCAGATAACTCTTCGCGTAAACGCATTGTCTCTTCGCTCATTACACCACCAGTTAAATTAAAATCAGCTTTTTTAGCTTCAATTAAATGATCTATACCATATAGCGCTACTCGGCGGTAATCACCGATAATACGTCCACGTCCATATGCATCTGGAAGACCAGTAATAACACCTGATTTACGAGCCGCTTTCATTTCTGGTGTATATGCATCAAATACACCTTGATTATGAGTTTTACGCCAGTCTCTGAAAATCTTACTAAGTTCTTTATCCATTTCGTATCCATAAGATTCACAAGCTTGTTCCGCCATACGAATACCACCATATGGTTGTAATGAACGTTTAAATGGCTTATCAGTTTGGAAACCGACTACTTTTTCAATATCTTTATTTAAATATCCTGGTTCATGTGATGTAATAGAAGAAACAATTTTTGTATCCATATCAAGAACGCCACCGTTTTCACGTTCTTTTGTTGTTAAATCCATTACTTGATCCCAAAGTGTTTTCGTTGCTTCAGTTGCTCCCGCTAAGAAAGATTCGTCCCCTTCGAAAACGTTTACATTATTTAAAATGAAATCGCGAACATCAATCTCTGCTTTCCATTTTTCACCTTTAAAGTTTTCCCATGCGTTTTTTACATTTTCTAATATTTGAGTCATCCTAATCTCCTCCATTTTTGATTAGTACAGGAATAAGATTTTTTATATAACAGCTTACACACTTAGAATACTACTTTTTTGCGAAAGTGAACGAAATAGTTGTGACATGTTTGTGAAATGTTGAACAAACTACTGTATGCATAGTGTTAACTTCACTCAAAAGTCTTTATAATTAACCCTTTCTTTAATTGTATTTTTTTGGTATCCTTATATACGAGTCCTATTTTGTAATATAAGAACAATACCCATTGTAGAGCTGTAATACTCTTATCTCCTAATCTGTTATAGTTTTTATAACGGAACAAAAAAGTGTACATATGTTGTACACTTTTTTTGTTACCTATAAAACATCTCTTTTTCTATTTCCATCATAGAATCCACCCCGACTGCCCTTTAATGCAATTAATTGCTCTAATCCTTCGATATGATCACCAATAATTCGAAGTACAGCTGGAGGATGTCCTATTTTTGCAAAATGTTCACTGGGACGAATACGGTTCATTTTATCGACCTCAACACGACTGACACATGCAATTTCGAATCCTGAAAGAACAGCTTTCACTTGCGCTACACAAGGTGACAGTAAAGATCCATATCCTATTGCTTTCAAACACGTCTTACTAAATGCATTAGGTACGGCAATAAGAGAGCCTACTCCTAAATCTTTTCTATCACAAGCTAAATTTAACGCATATTTAAATGCAGTTACGAGATGAAGTGGTACTCTTAAATCTAAATAATGATTTAGATCATTTAATGCGACATCTTGCCCATCTGCAATAGCTTTTGCAAAAGGATATAGCTCACTAGCTGGAATAACAAAATCACCGTCTATAAATAACACAATCTCTCCTTTTGCAAAATAAGTTCCAAGCGAACGCCCCACATCGTTTCCGAGTGCTTCTTTATATATAATTGTTGTTGCTCCTTTTTCTTTTGCAATTGTTGCCGTTTTATCTGACGAACCATTTACAACAACGATGATTTCAAAAGGTTCAATTTTACGAAGCTCCTCTATAACGTTTCCAATTGTTTTCTCTTCATCTTGTACAGGAATAATTACCGATAATTGCTTTCCTTTATACAAATTAGATGTAACGCCCCATCCTTGATAAAAATCTTCAAAATTTAAAGTATGATAGACACTCTCTCTTTTCCGATTTCCATCATAATATCCTCCACGCTCATCGCTGCCTATTATCCGCTCCGCTACAGCTTCTATATGGTCACCTATCATTCGTTTTTCAGCTTGTGCAAGATCCGTGCCATATGCTGCATGCTCGAGTGGCCGAAATTTATTCGGCGTAATAACGTCAATTGCACAATGACGACTAATTTTCCATTTACTTTGTGCTAAGCGTAAATGAGCTACAATAGGATTAACAAAACATTCATATCCAATACTTTGAACGACTTCTTTCGTCAACGCATGAGGTACAGATAATAAAGAATCAATTTTTAATTCTTCGCGCTCTAACATTGCATTTAATATTTGGCGCCATACTGTAACGGAATGTGGTTTTTGTTTTTTTAAAAATAATGCATCCAAATTATTTAAAACGATGTCAGCCTGATCATGTAAAATCGGATTAAGAAATAATTGCAATTTTGAAGTTTGAATAGCGAAATCTCCATCTATAAACAGTAATACATCACCTATCGCATGTTTTGCACCAACTGCGCGGCCAACGTCGTTACCAAGTGACTCTTTATTCTGAATTACTCTACATCCTAAACTCTCAGCAACCCCTTCTGTACCATCATTACAACCATTAGCTACTACAATAATCTCTACTGGATTGAATGGCTTTACCGATTGAATCACGTCTGAAATCGTATCCACTTCATTACATACGGGAATAATAACCGATAATGACTTAGCCATTGTTTTCTTCACGAAACCATTTAATAGTTTCTTTCAATCCTTGTTCCCACGTTATTGTCGCTTGAAATTGAACAAGTTCTCTTAATTTTGTTACGTCTGGTCTTCTATTTGGAATTTCCTCAAAACCATGTGGATATACTTTTTCAAAAGGAACTTGTACAATTTTTGAAGAAGAATTTGTTAGTTTTTTGATTACTTCTGCTACTTCTTTAATATTTTTTTCATTCTCAGAACCTATATTAATAATCTCACCATTTACATTCTCATCCATTGCTCGAATCGTTGCCTCTACTGCATCACTTACGTACGTAAAGCAACGTGTCTGCTTTCCATCGCCATATACGAGAATGTCTTCACCTTGCAAAGCCGCACGGATAAATCGTGGGATTACCCCTGCATACGGACCATCTTTCGCTCTTGGACCATAAATATTAAAATAACGAACAATCGTTACCGGTAAACCTTCTAATGCGTATCCTAAACATAATGTCTCTTCTAACGTTTTACAAACTGCATAACTCCAGCGTATTTTAGAAGTTGCCCCGTATAATCGATCTCCTTCTTCAGAGAAAGGTGGCTTGCCCTTACCATATACTTCTGAAGTAGACGCAAAGACTACTTTTTTCTTGCCTTTTAATGCTGCTTGTAAAATGTTTCTCGTTCCATCAAAATTTGTTTCAATGAGTTCTATACTTTTTTCCATTGTCGTTTTAACACCTAATATTGCTGCCAAATGGAATACTACATCGTGTTGATTTACTAATTCATCGATTGCCTTTTTGTCTAAAACACTGATTGGAATAACTGGAATCTCTTTCATTAACTCATTATGATATTTATTTTTCCCTTTATAGAAGTTATCCACAATTGTGACTCCATAACCTCTTTTCACCAATTCTTCAGCTAGATGTGATCCAATAAATCCTGCTCCACCTGTAATTAAACATTTCTTACTCATGCACTCACCTTCTTTATAATTCCACGTGTATCGATTACTCGCTTTATTCTTTTAAAAAGCTCCCAATCGATATTAGAGTGATCAGTTAAAATTAATATACAATCTGCTTGTTTAACCTTTTGTTCATCCAAGGAAACAGATTGATACACCCTATCTCCAATTTCCGCAGAAGAAATATATGGATCATGGTATTCTATCTCGTATCCTTCTTTTATTAGTAATTGAATAATTGGCAATGCTGGTGATTCTCTCAAATCATTTACATCTTTCTTATACGCAATCCCTACAATTAAAACCGTTGCGGGTGATTGCACCATGCCTTTTACCTTTCCGACTATTTTCTCTGGCATTTCTTCATTAATTACATGTGCCGCCTCAATTAATTGACTAATAGCCCCATTTTTCTTTATTCTCCATTGAAAATATAAAGGATCTACAGGAATACAATGTCCTCCTATTCCTGGTCCTGGCCAATACGGAGTAAATCCAAACGGTTTTGTAGATGCAGCTTCAAGCGCCTCATAAAAATTAATATTCAAACTTTCACATAGCATATTTAACTCATTTACTAACGAAATGTTAACTAAGCGCTGAATATTTTCAAATAGCTTACACATCTCCGCTACTTTTGGAGAACTAACAGGAACAACTACATCGAAGATAGTGCTATACAAATCCTGTACCTTTTGTTTACATTGTTCTGTTTGTCCACTAATAACCTTTGGAATCGATTGAACTGAATAGTGAATATTTGCCGGATCAATTCTCTCCGGTGAATAACCAATATAATAATCCACTCCTACCTTTTTACCAGTTCGAGAAATAATAGGAATGATAACTTCCTCAAGTGTACCTGGATATGTGGAGCTTTCAAAAATGAAGGTTTGTCCTTTTTGAAGGTTTTGTTGTATATAATGCGAAGCTGAAATGAGAGCACTTAAATCCGGTTCTCTTTGCTCATTAATTGGAGTCGGGACAGTAACAATAACATAATCACTCTTTTGGAACTCAGTAACACCTTTATCTGGTGTATTTACTAGTAAGCTTTTTTTAGTTAATAAACTTTGTAACTCTTTAGAAGAAACATCTGGAATATAACTTTCTCCTTTTATAATCGATTCTATTTTCCTAGTATCTTTATCTAGTCCAAGTACTGTATATCCTCTTTCTGCGAAATGGACCGCTAAAGGAAGACCAACATACCCTAATCCAATAATAGCTACTTTACTACTAGCATTCATCTGTATTCTTTTCTTCCTTTCTCAATTGTTGAATAATATCTCTATCCCGTTCTCCATCTGTAAAACTCCCGCGTTCGTCTGTATATTGTAATAGATAAGCAATCGCCTCAAGTTGATCACCGAAAATACGGTCAAATGCTGGAATACGTCCATTAACAAATCCATGTTGCTCTGGGCGTACTCGATTTGTTTTTATAACATCTACAAATTGTACTGCTGTAATAGAGAATCCCTCCAAAATAGCTTTCATTTGAGCTAATGGCGGGATAATGAGAGAGTCATATCCAATTTTATCTATTACCTTCTTATGCATAGCATGTGGCACTGCCGTTAGTGAGTTATTCCATAAATCTGGTCGTTTCGCTACTAAATTTACAAAGTATTTTCCCATACTAATTGGATCCGCGGGATGAAACATATCTAATAAACATTGCAAATCATTTAATGCCATATCACTCCCATCTTCAATAGCATGCAAAAAGGGAGTTAGTTTTTTTGCCGGAATAGCAAAATCACCATCAACAAATAAACAAATATCAGCTGTAGCATGCATGGCTCCTATCGCTCGCGCTACATTATGTCCAAGCGCCTCCCCGAATTCAACAACAATAACATTCTCTAGCTGTGCCTGTTTAATAGTCTCGATATCCGCTCCATTCGCAACAACAATAATTTCATCTACTCCTGCTTTTTTCACTTCTTGTATAACAGATTTTATAGTCATCTTTTCTTCTGACACTGGTATAATCGAACTATATTTCGCTTTTTCCTTCTTTAATACAGCTGGTTTATATTTCCCTATAAACTCTCTATCTCTGTTTCCCTCCGAAAAACCACCGCGTTTACCATATATTTCAATTACATATTGCAAAGCACGTAAATGATCACCCATAATACGACTAGTCGCTTTCGGATAAGGAGAACCAGGTGATGTTCCCGTATGCACAGGACGAACCTTATTTGTATGAATTACATCGACCGAAGCCATATCGACAATATCTACTCCTCTAGACATCGCCATCGCTTGAAATAATGCTGGATCTGCTAAATTCCACCACCCAAGTTTCTCAATAACTTCCCTACTCATCGCATGTGGAATTGCGATTAAAGATCCAACAACAAGCTCCTTTTTATTCAAATAGCGATTCAACATGAATTTTCCAACTGTCGTATAATGTGGTCTCATCTTTAAATAAACCGACCATGTTAAATTATTCACAACAATTTGGTGCCCCTGCCGAATCCCTTTCACGAAACTTTGTAACTCTTTACTCTCAATAACGATGTCACCATCTAAAAACAAGACAATTTCACCTTTTGCTTCTCTTGCTCCAATTGCCCGTCCCACATCATTGCCAAGAGAATGTTTATAATAAATCACATGACAATGATGTTGTATTGCTATTTCTTTCGTCCCATCTGTCGATCCATTATCTACTACGATAATTTCATACGGCTTCAGCTTCTCCACTTCTACTAAAACTTGAGATAACGTACTTGCTTCATTATGCGCCGGAATAACAACTGATACTCTCATACTTGTATCACGCTTACCCTTCCAAGCGAACATAGGCAATAATAGGAGTACGCACAATTACATCTTCCGGTGGTCCATAGGAAGGAGAAGTACGAACACTTACTGCCCCGTCTGTCACAGATAAAAGAATGCCTGCAACAATTTCTACAGCTGTCACAACTTGCACTAACTCACCAACATGGTTACGCAGTTCATCAGTAAATAACATATATAACTCTCCTTTCTTACACTTCTTTAATTGATATAATACTTGTAAATGGTAATAAAACTTCAGTTCCTATTCCTTCTTGCAGTGTTAAGAAATCGTCGCCAACTGCTACAATAACACCTGTTAACTGCCCAACCGTCACAGTAATTTCGACGTTTTTACCTAAATATTGCTTTGCAATTTCTTTAAACGGTGATGTATTACATTCTTTTAAAATGTTACAAATAATCGATTGAAATTGACTTGATTTAATAAATTCTTCTGTAGCTTGCTTAGAATTTCTTTGAATAAATCTCGCAAAGTTTTGCGAAAATAAAAGTCGTTCCACAGCAGGCAGTAACTTGTCATCTAAAAAATAACCTAATTGTCTATTAAACAGTCGGGATAATTTATGCCAATATTTTCTGAACAGACACATACACTTCTCCTCCTATTTATTTTTAAAATATAAAAAATACATTCATACATCTTAATGTATACAAAGCAGGCTTTTTATGTGATAGGTAAGACATACATTTTTCAAAGAAACAAGAATTTTTAACTAAATAAAAAAGATAGACGGTATCCCATCTATCTTTATAAGTATTTTAATTTTTAATTGTAACAATGGCAGCTGTACTGTAATAAACCGCTCGTGGTAATTCTGCCTGTTCACTGATAGAAGCTGTAACAAGAGAACCACCGCTTGCCGAAAAATACTTAACAGCTTCTAACGGAATACCATCTTCTTTCACATCAATATGCGTGCCATCTCGCCAGTCTATTTTCTGCATTGTTGCTGAAAGGTCCCCAGTCACTTTACCAAATTCTTTACCATCCACCCCTAAAAAGATCCATTCCCATTTTGTTAAACTTAGTACTTGTTTCAACTCCCCAATTTTCTTTCCATCCATATTCGAAAAAATATAGAAGTTGCGTACTCCCATATTCTTTTGAACACGCAACAATCTTTCTCCTGAGTGATTATATAAATAAAATTGTTGCTTATGTAGTCCCTTAAAAAGAAAAGAGAGTACAGCTTGCCATACACTTTGAATAACAAAATCATACTCTTCTTTTAAAAAACCTACTGTATTTCCTTCTAATCCAAAGTACGTTATTACTTGAAATATCCCTACCTCTTTCCGAACAACAAATTTTTGTTGCTCAAGTAATTCAGAAGTCTCTATATTATAATTTTCCTGTTTAAGTATTTTTGATCTTCGTTTTTCTATAAAGCTATATATTAATAATCCAAATACTGGTAGTACAATACCTATTAATTGCAGATTGTCTTTCTCTGAAGTGAATAGCATCCCTTTTTTATATTCCATCACTAATCCAATTGCAACGATAATCCATACAATGACAGATACAAAAAAAATACGTTTCGCATTACGTGCGTGATGCTTATGTATACTCATATCCCGTCCCCTTTTCCATTTATCCCGCTATTTGCCGGGCAATAAGACCCACACTTCAAAATTCGGCGAAAGCAAAGAAGTTAGGTGGGTGATCGACTGCCCGTAAAAGCCCGATTGGTGAAGGCTAATAATCAGTGGGGGATGAAGAAAACCCCCACTGATTAAAGTTTCACTTTATTTCATTATCCCATTGCACATACACTTCCTCAATAAAAAAAGACTATCCAAAAAAGACAGTCTTTTACACTTCAATATTTCGTAACATCGTATAAATATCGTTATTCACTTTACCAAATGATTTAATGTTATTTTGAATGTTAGATAATAAAACAACATATACACTACCATTTTTACTAAAACCATTTAAACAATTCCAACCTGGCATTACACCATGATTTGAATAGCTTCCTGGATCTACATACCAGCCAAATCCGTAATCTTTTTTCACAGCAGTAAACATTTGATTATAACTCTCTTTTGAAATTAATTTTCCAGAGAAGAGTGCTTCATTAAATAAATATAAATCATGTGCGCTCGTATATATATCACCACAACCATATAGTTGTGACATGCTCGGAATATTAGGTGTTGTCATATTGTTATTCACTATTTTATAACCCGTTGATGGGAATCTTGTTTGTTCCAACGCTGTACCAAAACCAGAATGTTTCATACCCGCGGTCGCAAAAATATGCTGTTTTATATATTCTTCGAGCGACTGTCCACTTACCTTCTCAGCAATGTAAGCAAGTATAGAATAGTTTGAATCAGAATACTTCCATTTCTCTCCCGGACTCCCAATACGCTTTTGCTTTCCTATTCGTTTGATCAATTCTTCATGAGAAATATCCTCTGTCCCCTGCTCATACTCTGGAATTCCTGATGTATGTGTTAATAGATGTTTTAACTGTATGCTATTACCTTGAGGAAAGTCTGGAATATACTTTGTAACTGTATCCTCTACTTGTAACTTATTTTGATCTTTTAATTGCATAATAGCAGTCGCTACAAACGCTTTTGAAATAGAACCAATATAAAAGGTCGTCTCTGAATTATTCGGCACTTGATTCTCTTTATTAGCCATGCCGTATCCTTTATTCACAAGAACTTTCCCATTCTTCACAATAACAGCTGTTCCACTAAATCCCATGCTCTGTAAATATTGATCCAATTGAGCATTTTCATTAATTTCTTGAGGTGGTCCCTCAGCAGGCTTCTCCACAGCTTGCGCTTGCTTCACTTGTTCTTCCTGCTCTTTTTGTTTTTGTGCTTCTTGCTTCTTTTTTTCTTCTTCTTTCTTTTTTAGCTCTTCTTGTTTTTTCATTTCTGCTGCCGCTTTTAAAGTTTCCTCTTTCTTATTATGCGCAACAATTTTTGTATACATGAAATATACAAGTGATAATAGTAAGACGAGAATGATTGTTCTTTTTATGTATACAATCGGCCGACGTGCTTTCCCATTCGCATTATTTTTTTCCTGATCCATGATTGCCTTTTTCCCCTTATTTACCGATAATTTACTTTTAATTTTCACCTATATTTTGGATAATCTATTCTATAACATCACTACTTTATCACGCACTGTACATATAACCAACCTATATGTACAAAAAAGAAAAAGAAAATTTACAAAAGTAAGATTCCCGTTAAATTTTTAACATAAAAAAAGAGGATATCCTCTAAAAACTGATATTATCAGTTTTTTTGGATATCCTCTTATTTAATTATTTATACGTGTTTTTTCATATCATCGGCAACAGATTCAACATTTGTACCTACGATAACTTGTACACTTGTGTTACTTAATTTCATAACACCTTTCGCACCCGCACGTTTTAATGCAGCTTCGTTTACTTGACTAGCATCTTTCACTTGTAAGCGTAGACGTGTTGCACAGTTATCAATAACTGTTAAGTTGTCTTTTCCACCTAAAGCTGCTACGTAAGTTTCACCAATTGAACCTGCAACTGGTGCATCACCCTCTTCAACTAACTCATCGTCATCTTCACGACCAGGAGTTTTCAAGTCAAACTTCTTAATTAAGAAGTAGAATACTACAAAGTAAATTACTGCGTAAATTAAACCGATTCCCGCTAGCAATACTGGTTTTGTTGCAATACCAAAGTTTAAGAAGTAATCAATTGCACCGGCACTAAATGTGAAACCATCGTGAATGCCAAGTGATGTTGTTACGAATAAAGAAATACCTGTTAACACGGCATGAATACCATATAATACTGGTGATAGGAACATGAATGAGAATTCAATCGGTTCTGTAATACCAGTTAAGAATGAAGTCAATGCTAGGCCACCTAACATACCTGTAACCATTTTACGTTTTTCTGGTTTAGCAGCTGCAATCATTGCGAAACATGCTGCTGGTAAACCGAACATCATAACTGGGAAGAAACCAGTCATAAACATACCTGCTGTTTTATCCCCTGCAAGGAAGCGAGCAATATCACCATTTACAACGTTACCTGCTGCATTTGTAAAGTCACCAAATACGAACCAGAAGTATGTGTTCATTACATGGTGTAAGCCAATTGGAATTAATAGACGGTTTAATAAACCAAATAGACCTGAACCAACTGCACCTAAATTAACAATTCCATGAGCCAATGCATCGATGCCATTTTGAATTACTGGCCAAATTTGTGCGAATAGAATTCCTAATATTAGCATCACAACCGATGTAACAATCGGAACGAAACGTTTTCCAGCAAAGAAACCTAACCATTCTGGAAGTTTAATCTTATGGAATTTATTATAAAGGAATCCTGCTATAACGCCGACAATAATACCACCTAAAACTTTCATATCCACTTTAGTCGATAATTCGGCGGCCTTAGATACTTGTGTCATTGTATCTGCCAGCTTAGATGGATCTATATTTGCGCTATTACCTATTAAATCTTGAACTTTACCTAATTTATCTTGTAATTCTACAGTAGAATATCCCTTACTAAGTGCATCAATACTGTTTTTCATAACCAGATAACCAATTGCACCTGCAAGACCTGCTGCACCACTACCATCAACTGAAAGACCGATTGCAATACCAATTGCAAAAATAAGTGCTAAATTATCAAAAACCGCTGCGCCGGCCTGTGCCATAACAGGAATATCAAATACATCTGGTTGCCCTAAACGAAGCAATAATCCTGCTGCTGGTAGTACGGCAATTGGAAGCATTAGCGCTTTACCAATACGTTGTAAAAACTGCAACATTTTAATTCCCCCTATCAAGTTTATGAAATCGTTATCATTATAAGTACGCCTTAGAAAACGCTTTCTATTTACATAACCATAATAACATATAGTTGTATAGATGTGTAGTTTTTATTTCCGAACTTTTTATGGATAAGTTTTCTATTTCCAAACTGTTATATAAAAGGAAAATTCTCCTTTTTCAATATAGCATAGTCGGAACGAACGACTCACTATAGAACATGTAACTTTCGTTTTATCATTCCACTTTTTCATGTTATTATTTATTTCCGAGCATATCGGGAAAAGTAAACTTAGTTAATTCGAAATAGGAGCGTTGGTACTATGCAGTGCATTGAAACAAACAACTTACAACAGTTGTTAGAACAAGTAAAACCATATACGAAAAAAGGAAAACTTGCTACTTATATCCCCGAACTAGGAAATGCAAATCCAGACGATTTAGGGATTGCCATTTTCCATAAAGAAACAGAATATATCCATGCTGGTAACTCACAGACATTATTTACTCTTCAAAGTATTTCCAAAGTAATTACACTTGCACTTGCCCTTTTAGATCGCGGTGAAGAATATGTATTTTCTAAAGTTGGAATGGAACCAACTGGTGACCCATTCAATTCTATTATTAAGTTAGAAACGACAAGTCCTTCCAAACCTCTTAATCCAATGATTAATGCGGGAGCATTAGCTATTACAAGCATGTTAGCGGGACAAGATAACGAAGAAAAAATGGAGCGCATTCTTCATTTTGTACGTGAAATAACAGATAATCCTACTATTAATTATTCTTCTAAAGTTGCCAATTCAGAATTAGAGACGGCTTACTTAAATCGTTCACTTTGTTACTATATGAAACAAAATGGAATTATCGATTGTGACATTGAGGAACTTATGGATTTATACACTCGTCAATGTGCAGTTGAAGTAAACTGTATTGATTTAGCACGTATTGGCTTAATTTTTGCAATGGACGGATATGATCCATATAAGAAAAAACAAATTATCCCTAAACATATTACGAAAATCTGTAAAACATTTATGGTTACATGCGGTATGTATAACGAATCTGGTGAATTTGCAATTCGCGTTGGTATCCCTGCAAAAAGCGGTGTAGCTGGTGGTATTTTCGGTTGCGTAAAAGGCGAGATGGGTATCGGCATTTTCGGGCCAGCTTTAGATGCAAACGGAAATAGTATCGCTGGTTTTAAAATTCTTGAACTTCTTTCTGCTCAAGAAGGTTGGAGCATTTTTTAATTGGGCGGTATCCTGCTAATATAGCAGGATTTTTTTACGGAAAATTCATTGTTACTGGTCATCAATATCCTTACGAAAACAGTACTGAAAGTTTCTCTTTATTATGCATATTTGCTCCCCCCTCCTGAATAGTATAGTACAACCTAGCGCTATATGTGGAGGTGTAAAAGATGAAACTAATATTTCAAATGGCGAAACAACCTGTTCTTGAAAAAACAATTGTTCTTTTTATATTGAGTATTGTAGAAAGCTTAAAGCTAAAAGTTGTTTCACTCGACGAAGCTCACCGATACATATTCAATTTAGAAGTACTTGAACTATTAATGGATCGAAACATCGATGATCAAGTACTAGAGCTTATACATTTCGGAATGGGACTCGAAGATATTCATCATGTACTCCCTGAAGAACTTGAGCATAGTATTGAGGAACTAAAATGGCTTTGTATCCAAGTTTTAAGTGAATATAGTATGCACGAAGAATCGGAACAATTAATTGAAGATATACGCTAAGAAGCACCTTTGTAGGTGCTTTTTATGTTTATTAAGAAATAAATATCCGATGTCGATATATGAAATTTATTCAAGTATTTCCGAGGAAATGCTCGAACATTGCCTTTCTATGTTTACAACAACTGATCTATCCCAATAAGAATTAATAATACGCCTGCAATTATCGTCGCCCATTTCCCTAAGTATTCAGCTAAAAATCGTTTTCCTATATATGAAAAGCCACTAATACAAATGAAACTAAACACCCCAGAAATACATGCCGTAAGCCACAGATTCAAATTTGTTACTCCAGCATCAAACCCACCTGCAATATTATTAATAGATAATGCCACCCCTAAAACAAGAGCCTCAGAAAAACTAATTGTTTTCGATCCATCAAAATCTGCTTTTTCTGGATCACGTAAAATCCCCAAAAGTACACTACCATCTTTAGATTCTATGGTGTCCTTTTTACTCAAGAAAGGCTGACATAAAATAAACACTCCGATTATCCCTAAAACAATTGCTCCAATCAGGTTTGCTGTAAACTCTGAAATAAATAATGCGATCCAATTCCCCAAAAAACCAGCTAATAAAGTAAATAAAAAACCAAAAAATGCGATGATAAAATTGTTAAACCACGAAATACGAATTTTACGAATGCCATATGCAATCCCAACACCTGCATTATCTAAATTAGAAGCAATTCCGATTAAAAGAATTGAAAATATACCTGCCGTACTCATAAACAGTCACCCCTTTTTCTCACTTCTCAATGCATATTATGAAAATGTTGAGCAACTGTGCCTGTCTGTTTCATATACTTGTAATAAATGCTCAACATTTTTTCAACAATAAAAAGGGGTGCCTTCACTATGCCTAAAGAAAACCCAAACGATCGGCTTGGTAAATTAATCAAAAAGCTTTTAAAAGAACGTGCCTTATCCATGCGCCAACTAGGAATACTTACAGATACTGATCCAGCAACAATCTCAAGAATTATGAATGGTAAACAACAACCAAAACAAAAACATCTACAAAAATTTGCAGAATGTCTGCAAGTTCCGCCTCAATTGTTATTTGATGAAATGTATCCTAATTCTCCTCACATAAATAAAGAAAAGACGGATATGTATACATCTCTTGATACAATTCAGCAAACTTTACAATCCTCTAACTTATTCGACTTCGATTACACAACAACTCGCGTAAAACAAGAACTTGAAACTTATGAACGCTATGCTCAAACAACAGAAGGTGAAAAACGTATTCATGAAAGTTTTTCGAGCAAGTTAGAACAGATTGATAGTGCAGGCCCTTTCATTGAACAATTAACAGATATGTATCAACAATTTTGTAATGAAACCATTTCAAAAGAAGAACGTGCAATTCTTGGGGGTGCATTACTGTATTTCATTTTATCGACCGACATTATACCCGACTATCTCTTTCCAATTGGCTATTTAGATGATGCAATTGCTGTTGAATTAGCAAAAGAGAAATTAATTGAACTAAAACGAAAGACATAGAAAAATAAAGTAAAACTTTAATCAGTAGGGGTTTTGTTCATCCCCCACTGATTATTAGCCTTCACCAATCGGGTTTTTATGGGCCGTTGATCTCCCACCTAACTTCTTTGCTTTCCCTGAATTTTGAGATGGGGGGCTTACTGCCCGGCGAATAACGGGATAAAAAACTATTTCAGCTGTTGTTTAAGTTCAACTCTGAAATAGTTCACTAAAAAATCGTACAAGTTGCAGACCCGTACGATTTCAATATACAAATCTATTTTTTCGTATGACACCATTCATATATGAACGTCGTTATTACTTTTGTAAATTCAATTAACTGTTCAACTTCAACTTTCTCATTTACAGAATGGGCCTCTTCTAGTGTACCTGGCCCATAAATAATGGCTGGGATATGAAATTCACTAAACCACCCACCATCCGTTACTGTTGCAGACATATCTAAAATTGCATTTTTAGATAAAATAGATTCATGTACCGCACTAAGAGTTTTTACAGCTACATGTTCACTATCTACTTCTAAAGAAGGAAAAATTTCACCACGATCCACAATCATCGACTCTCCGCCCCACTTAAATTGCGGTGGATTTTCACTTAACCATGGATCAGCAGCTGCTACTTTTCTTATATACGCTTCTATTTCTTCTATTATTTGTTCATGCGTTTCGTTTGGATAGAAGTGTACTGTTATCCACAATCGGCACTCATCAGCAATAAACGCTGCATGCCGGCCACCTTCAATAACAGCTGGATTAATTGTTGTTGTTCCCGATGGATAGCCTTCATACGTTTTCATGACTGCCCAGTGGCGCTCCAGTTCTTGTAAGCTTTGCACAATTTTCATCATTTTTTCAATTGCACTCGCTCCAAATAGACGTCCTCCGGCATGAATCATTTGTCTACGTGTTGCATCATGAAATGTTCGCGGGCTTTTCACAGTAATCCATCCAGTAATTACGCCCCCCTGTCCTTGCATATGTAAATTGCTCGTATCCACTACGACTGCAAAATCAGCATCATAACCACGTTTACAACATTGAAGTGTTCCTGCTTCTCCTACTTCTTCTCCAATTACTGATTGAAATATTAGATCACCCGGCAATTCAATTCCCGCTTCTTCTAAAAGCTGAATAGCAAATAAGGATCCAGCTAATCCACCTTTCATATCTGCCGCGCCTCTTCCAACTAACCAGTCGTCTTTTATAAACGGCTCAAACGGATTTGTTTCCCATGCCTCATCTATCGACACTTCAGCTACATCCATATGTCCATTAATAATAAGACTTTTATATGTCCCGCTTTCCGTCCCTTTTTTTACACCAACAACGTTCGGGTCATTCGGATATACCTCCCATTTATCAATACTAAAATTTCGTTTTCTTAGAAAATCTGCAACAAATTCTTGTGCTTCATTTGTATTTCTCGCTGGTGGCGCTGGTGTTTCAAAACGAATTAATGTTTTTGTAAGTTCGAGCAATTCCTCTTTCCTTGAATCTATTTGTTTTAACAACTGCGAAATTTCTGGATTCATCGCTAATTCCCCTTTGCATACGTAGTATGTTTCCAGCTTTATTTTCACAAAAAAAGAGACTGTTTACAATTTTACAGTCTCTAAATGACTCACTATTATAAAGTGAAACTATAATCAGTGGGGAGGTTCATCCCCCACTGATTATTAGCCTTCACCAATCGGGCGTTTACGGGCAGTTTATCTCCAGCCGAATTTTGAAGTGGAGTTTTACTGCCCGTTAATGCGGGGTAAACTTTCTAATTCAGTTGTATTTGTCTTTTCAATATGTTCTACGCTACTTCTCTTATTTCTGGTAGCGCGATAAAACAGTAAACAAACAATCATAAATGGAATACCACAATATAAAGCCATTCTTTGTTCAGGAATAAAAGCCATGCCAACAATTACTGTTAAATTTAATACTAACGCAAGAAGTGGAACAAATGGATACAATGGTGTTTTAAATTTCAAATCCTTAATATCCCCGCCCTGCTTTACGTATGTCCTTCTAGCTAATAAGTTAGATAAAGCAATCGATGCCCAAACTAATATTGCTCCGAACCCTGCAATTGAAAGAAGCCATAAATAAACTGTATCTTCCGCATAAATACCTGATAATAATGAGAGGCATCCTACAATCGTGCTTACAATCAACGCATAAATAGGAACACCGTTTTTAGATAACTTACCAAAAATCGGGCTAATCATTCCTTGATTAGACATAGACCATAGCATACGGGAAGTTGCATATAATCCTGAATTCGCAACCGATAATACCGCTGTAATAATAACAAAATTTATAATATCAGCCGCATAAGGAATACCAATTTTATCAAATACGACTACAAATGGACTTTCTATCACGCCTGCTTGCTGCCAAGGAAATAGTCCTGCAAGAATAAAAATAGATAGTACAAAGAAAACGAGTATGCGCCAAACTGTATTATTAATTGCCTTCGGGATCGTTTTCTCTGGATTTTCACTCTCACCAGCTGCAATTCCAACTAGTTCTGTTCCTTGGAAAGCAAAATTAACTGCAATCATTGTAATTAAAATTGCTGATAATCCATTTGGAAACAACCCTCCATAATCAGTAAAACTAGAAAACATCGGTGCTGGTTCGTTTCCTTTCATATCTAGAAAACCGAACATCGCTGCCCCGCCCAAAATAATAAATGCAATGATTGTAATTACTTTAATACTCGCAAACCAAAATTCAACTTCCGCAAAACTTCTTGAAGATAACGCATTAATAGCAAAGAGCAGTACTGCGAACACTACACACCAAATCCATGACGGTACATCGGGAAACCAGCGTTTCATCAAAATACTAACTGCAATTAATTCAATGCCTATCGTAGCAGACCAGTTTAGCCACGACATCCAGCCGACTACATAACCCGCTGCAGGCGAAATGTGCTTTGTTGCATACGTTTGATAAGATCCTGCATCAGGCATTGCAACCGCTAACTCTCCTAGACAGAGCATCGTTAAATACATAACAAACCCGCCAACAAGATACGCTATAATCGCTCCTCCAGGTCCAGCTTCATGAATTGTATAACCAGATCCTAAAAAAAGACCCGTACCAATAACCCCTCCGAGTGCAATCATAAATATGTGCCGACTTTTCAATTCCCTTTTTAATCCTTGGCTTTGATCCATCACATAAATCCCCCCTTTTCATTTTTTAAAACCCATTAATTGTAAGCGCTTTTAAAATTCTTCATCGTAAAATTAATTATTAAAAAGTGCAAAATACATATCACTTATATTAATCACTACCTGTTATTAAAAGGTCATCCCTTACTGTTATTAATAGTTTTTGATCAGCGATAGCTTGTCCTTCTACCACTTCTAAAGATTCGATATAACCACTGATGCCTACCTTAATTTCTACTTTCTGTTTATCTATCGTTTCAATTAACGCTAATTTCTCCCACTCATATACGTAAGAACTTTCAGTAACAAATAATTTCTCTACTTTCCCGTAACAAGGACTATACACGCCTTCTATAACCGTCTTCACTTAATAAATTCCTCCTCTTAATTAATTTGCACTGAAATGTCGCATACCCTATGAAAAGTTCTAATTCATCCACTCCTTCCATTTAAAGATTTCAATTATTATTTATGCAAGATACGTACCAACCTCAATATCTATATAAAAATTAAGATTTCGTACAAAAAAATCTACATAACCGCAAAATTTTTCTATCATTTAAAAAGTTTTGAAAGAAAATAGCAAAAAATTTTGCGATTTTATGAGAATTTTAATAAAATTATAAAAAGTCAGTCTTCATAGGGTGAAACGAGGAGAAGATGATACATGCATACAGAAGAAATTAATTTTAAACAAATTATTGAAATGAATGCGCTATATGAAGCTTTACTCAATGAACTCGATATTGGGATTCATATTATTAATGAGGAAAGTAAAACGATTATCTATAACCGCAAAATGATGGAAATTGAATCAATGAACCGCTTAGATGTGCTATATAAAAGTCCCTTAGAGGTATTTGCATTTGAAGAAAATAAAAATAGTACTCTTATAGAGGCATTAAAATTTGGAAAAACAAAAAAAAATATAAAACAAACGTATTTTAACAATAAAGGACAAGAAATTACGACGATTAACGATACTTTCCCTATAATAGAAAATGGAAAAATTAAAGGTGCTATTGAAATTTCAAAAGAGATTAGTCACTTAAAGCAACCAATAAAAATGAGCCCTTCTCGAAAACAAAATACTAAATTCACCTTTGACCACATAATTGGTGATTCTGGAGCCATTCAATCAATCATTGCAGAAGGAAAGAGGGTAATTCGTACATCCTCATCTATACTTCTTGTAGGAGAAACAGGGACTGGCAAAGAACTATTTGCACAAAGTATACATAATGAAAGTCAGCGTTCAACAAAACCGTTTATTTCACAAAATTGTGCAGCTATACCTGATACCCTAATGGAAAGCTTATTATTTGGTACGAATCGAGGTGCCTTTACAGGAGCAATAGATAAATCTGGTTTATTTGAAGAAGCAAATGGCGGGACTTTGTTGTTAGATGAAATCAACTCATTAAGCCCAACGCTTCAAGCTAAGTTACTACGGGCTATACAAGAAAAAACAATACGAAGAATCGGAGGTGCACAAGAAAAAGAAATTGATGTTCGTATTATAGCAACTATTAATGAAGACCCTCTTGAAGCTATTGCACACAATCGGTTAAGAGAAGATTTATATTACCGATTAAGCGTCGTTACTTTATGTCTTCCACCTTTACGGGAACGAAAAGAAGATATTCCAGCTCTTGTTCAGCACTTTATCGAAAAGTACAATATTCAATTCGGGCTCAGCGTAACGGATGTAGATGTACATGTAAGAGAATTCTTTTATGTGTACGATTGGCCCGGAAACGTACGAGAATTGGAACATATAATTGAAGGTTCAATGAACTTAATAGAAGATGAAAATATCATTACAGCGTTTCATATACCCACTCACTTTCGCGAACGAATAAAAAAAGAATTCAATATGCAACCTTCACTAACTAATTACAATGCTGATACACCTAAAACTTTAAAGCACACGATAGAAGAAATAGAAAAGAACTACATCACTCAAATTCTTAAAGAGAATAATGGTAATATCTCACAAGCAGCAAAATTTTTAGGATTGAGTAGACAAAACTTACAATATCGAATTAAAAAATTACATTTACACATATGAAATGAACCTTTCTCCAATCGCGGAAAAATTGGTAAAATATGTTACACTAAACATGTAACATGCTAGAAAGGGGCGATATATATGAGTAATGATAAAAAATTAAAGTTAATACAATACTTATACTTTTTCCCTACTATTCTCTGTATGATGTTATTCATTAATGCCGATGTAAGCAGCTCTCCTTATGCAAAGCTATTAGGAACAATTTTCGGCTCCTTTGCAGCTATTATGCTTGCTGCTTTTTGGAATTTGAAAATACGTATGAAGAAAGAGAAATCTTCTTAACAGCAAAACATAAAAAAATCGAGCCTACACAGCTCGATTTTTTACTGATTAAAACTCAACACTCTCCAAATACAAACCACTTGCCTCAGCAAGACAATTAATTTGATTGCGCTGTTTTTCCTCTAAAATGTTCGGAATTGCTTCAGCATCTAATTGTCCTAATCCAACTTCAATTAATGCTCCAACAATTTTTCGCACCATATTATGAAGGAAGCCGTTACCACTTACTCTAATTTGTACAAATCCTGCCTCTTCAGAAACCTCAAGCGTATATACTTCTCGAACCATAGACTTTTTCTTAGATTTTGCATTTGAAAAAGCAGTAAAATCATGTGAACCAACTAAATGTTTCGCAGCTTTTTTCATGCTTTCCACATTTAATTTTTTATTCACGTGCATGCTGTGTTTACGCATGAATGGGTTCGTGTGCTCTTCATTCCAAATCTTATAAAGATATGTTTTCGCCTTAGAGTTGTAACGAGCATGGAAACGATCTGGCACTTCTTCTACATTTGTAATACTAATATCATTTGGTAAATATTGATTTAAATACTTTTTCACTTTATGTTCCACTAACTTCTCATCACTCTTAAAGTTAGCCACTTGATTCAAAGCGTGTACACCAGCATCCGTTCTACTACAGCCGATAATTTCAATTTCTTTCCCGACCATTTCAGATATGACACTCTCAATTTTCCCTTGAATCGTATTATCATTATTACCGAGACGTTGCCACCCTTTATAACGCGCACCGTCATACTGAATCGTTAATTTATAATTATGCATAGTATTCTCCTTCATAGAAAATATTCCCTCATATCGTGAGGGAATATGAATAAACTTTATTTTTTAACAAGTCTTACTACATTTTCTACATGAGCTGTATGCGGGAACATATCAACTGGCTGCACATATTCCACTTCATAACTCTTCATTAATGCATTCACATCACGTGCTAACGATGAAGGATTACAAGATACGTACACAACTCGTTTCGGCTGTACTTTTAAAATTGTTTCCAATAATTTATCATCGCAACCTGTACGTGGTGGATCGACAACAATTACATCTGGACGCCATCCTTCTTTTACCCACTTTGGTAACCATTGTTCAGCTTTACCTGCTTCATACTTCGTGTTTGTAAATCCGTGACGTTTCGCATTTTTTCTTGCGTCTGCAATCGCTTCTGGAATTACATCCATACCACGTACTTCCGCTGCATCATTCGCAAGCCAAAGACCAATTGTACCAACACCACAGTACGCATCTACAATTTTCTCATTCCCTGTTAAAGCAGCTGCTTTTTTCGCTTCATCATATAAAACAACCGTTTGCTCTGGATTCAGTTGGAAGAATGCACGTGCTGATAATTCAAATGATAAATCACCAAGTGTTTCTTGAATTACTTCTTTTCCAGCTAATTTAAATGTTTTGTCGCCAAAAATAACAGATGTTTTACGCCAGTTTACGTTTTGCATAATTGATTTAACAGCTGGCATCTGTTTTTGTACTTCTGCAATAAATTGTTCTTTATTTGGCAGTTCTTCTTTTGTTGTAATAAGTGTAACTTGTACTTCCCCTGTTTGAACTGCAGTACGTGTTACAATTGTGCGTACTAAACCTTTTTGTTTTTTCTCATTGTAAATAGAAACATTTAGTTTTTCTAATATACGTCTTACAACTTTTGTCGCTTCATTCGTTGCTTTATGTTGAATCATACAATGGGCAATATCAATTAACTGATGTGAGTTTTGTTTATATAACCCTGTAATAACTTTCTCGTCTTTACGCCCCACTTGTAATTGACTCTTATTACGATAATGCCATGGATTTTCCATACCAAGCGTCGGACGAATTTTCTCTTCCAAAGTGTTATTCATGTACTTCTCAAATGCTTGTACAACGATATCACGTTTTTGATTTAATTGTTCTTTATAATCTAAATGTTGTAGCTGACAGCCACCGCACTCCTCATATACTGGACATGGCGCTTTCACACGATGTGGTGAAGCTTTACGAACCTTTTTCACTTTCGCTTCAGCGAAGCCACGCTGAATTTTCGTTGTCTCAGCAACGACTTCTTCTCCTGGTAATGCCCCTGGAATGAAAACAACTTGTCTCTTAAAATAACCAACGCCTTCTCCGTTAATCCCAAGACGTTTAATTGTCACAGGAAACGTTTGACCAACTTCCAACTTACTCTCATGTTGCTTTTGTATCATGATTACACCTCTACTCTATACTTTTCCATAAATATAACGCTGCATAACTGCAGTATGGTTCACACTCTTGTTTCACGTTTTCTAAAAATGCATCATCAGGTTTATCATCTAATTGAAATACACCTTGCACTGCACGCTGAATCCCAATGTCCGCTTTCGGAAACATATTTTTCCGCCCAAGCCCAAACATTAAAAAGTTTTGCACTGTCCATGCACCAATTCCCCTAATTGGCAACAATTGTGCTGAAACTTCTTCTTCCGTCCCAGTTTCTATACTCGCTAAATCTAATGTACCACGGGCAATACGTTCTGCTAATCCTACTATATATTCAGCCTTTCGCTGACTAAACTTCTGCTCTCTCAATTCTTCTATTGAAATATTTGCTACTATTTCCGGAGTGGGGAAAAAGAATACACCGTTCTTCTCTGTTCCATACCGTTTCACAAATTGTTCTGTTAGCACAGTAGCAAATTTCAAATTTATTTGTTGGTGAATGATACAGCTAAGAAGACAAGCAAAATAATCAAATTCTAAAATAATTGGAGTATAAGCATATGTTTCAAATAGTGGACGTAATGATGTGTTTAAAAAATGATTTTGTATATCTTGAAACGGTTCATTCCAATGAAAAATGGCCCTCATTCGTTTCATGACTTTCTCCGGATCTCCTGTCTGACTAGAAATCCAAAACTGTGGATTTTGAACAGTACCAATCCCTTGCAAGCGAACAACAACCTGTTCCTCGTCTATACAAAGCGGGACATAAATGACTTTCTCATCTAATTGAATGACGTTGAGAGGATCAAAAGATAAACGTTTTAATACTTCTTCAAAATGATACGGATACTCTAACGTAACATGTTCGCTCCACATACGTTTCCCCATCCTTTTTACACATCATTATAGCATGAGAAAACCGCAAGCATACATGCTTACGGTTGATTGCTTTTCACTAAGTCATCTAGACTTTTAAAATGATACCCTTTCTCGCGCAAATCATCAATGATTTTCGCAAGTGCTTCTGCATTATCTTTTGATATTGCATGAAGTAATAAAACAGATCCTGGATGAATCATCGTCATTACATTGTTATGCGCATATTGCCACCCTCTTTGCTGATCCACTTTCCAATCAAGAAATGCAAGTGACCAAAATACATTATAGTAGCCCATTTCTTTCGTAAGAGCTAATGTTCTTTCACTAAATACGCCGCGCGGAGGACGTACATATTTCACTTCTTTTTGCCCTGTTACTTTTTTTATTTCCTCTGTTACACTCGTTAATTCTTCACGAAGTTTTGCATCGTTTACTGCTGTAAAATCTGGGTGACTCCAAGAATGATTCCCAATAATATGCCCTTCATTTTTCATTCGTAACAACAAATCTTTTTGAGTTTTAATATAATGCCCTGTTACAAAGAACGTGGCTGGTACCTTCTTTTCTTTTAATACATCTAAAATCTTTCCTGTATAACCATTTTCATATCCATTATCAAATGTTAAATAAATATCTTTTTTCTTCGTATCCCCTAAATAAAATCCGCCATTTTTTTGTAGCAATTCTGTATAAAGTTTCCCTGCATCTGGTACTGTTTCATTTTTAGGACGCGGAATTCCCCAGTTATGTGGAGTGTTTGTATAAGCCAATGTTGAAACTGGAACAAGTGCCATCATAATTGAAAAAATGAGACCTATATATAACCATTTATATTTCATAAATAGTCTCCTTTCCATATATAATCGTACCTGTAGTTTCTGTTTCCCTGCTTTCTTTCATGCTGAACATGTTTTTCTATATATACCAAAAAAATGCACCTCGAATCATTCGAGGTGCATTTTTGTTTACTTAAATACTGGCTCTTTAAAGCTCGCTAATTTTTCAAGCGATGTTTTATCAACATCGGCATGCAAACTATTGCCATGAGAGTCCATCGTTACAACGGCTTTAAAACCTTCAATTCGTAAATGCCACATTGCTTCTGGAATACCAAATTGTAAGAAATCAACATCTTTCACTTCTTTAATACATTCCGCATAATATTGCGCAGCACCGCCAATTGCGTTTAAGTACACGCCGCCGTGTTCTTCTAATGCTGCTAATGTTTTTGCACCCATGCCGCCTTTACCAATTACAGCACGAATACCAAATTTCTTCATAATATCCCCTTGGTATGGTTCTTCACGAATACTTGTCGTTGGTCCTGCTGCTTTAATTTGCCAATTGTCATTCTCGTCTTTCACTACAACTGGACCACAGTGATAAATAACTTGTCCATTTAAGTCTACTGGACAATCGTTATCCATTAAATGTTTATGGATTGCATCACGACCTGTATACATCATGCCATTAATTGTTACAACATCACCAACGCGAAGTTCACGAATTTGCTCTTCTGTAATTGGTGCTTGTAATACAATTTCACGTTGCTCTGTTTTTTCTTGCACTTCTTGCTCCAGTGTATCGTCGCCTTCTTGATATAGCCAATCCATAATTTCTCCTGTTTCAGGATGGATTTTTACACCAAGGCGGCGATATGCCCAACAATTATACGCAACAGATACGTAGAAGCTAGCTGGCAGGCGATTATATACGCCAATTTTACAACCAAGTAAAGTTGTTTCTCCGCCGAATCCCATCGTACCAATGCCAAGCTTATTCGCATTTTCTAATACGTATTCTTCAAGTTTTTGTAACTCTGGTACAGGATTGATGTCATCTAATGTACGGAATAATTGATTTTTCGCTAATTCGTAACCTGATGTTCGGTCTCCCCCGATACCAACACCAATTACACCTGCACTACATCCTTGACCTTGTGCTTGATATACAGCATGAAGAAGGCATTTACGAATTCCTTCTAAATCACGGCCTGCGCGTCCAAGTCCTTCTAATTCACACGGTAAGCTATATTGAATATTTTTATTCTCACAACCGCCGCCCTTTAAAATTAAACGTGCATCAATATAATCTTTTTCCCATTGCTCAAACTTAATAACTGGTGTACCTGGTCCTAAATTGTTTCCACTATTGTCTCCAAAAAGAGAATCAACAGAGTTGGGACGAAGTTTACCATCTTTTGTCGCCCGCTCAAGCGCACTATAGATAGCTTCCTTCAGTTTTAATTGATTCACACCAACTGGTGTATAAATTTTAAAAGTTGGCATCCCTGTATCTTGGCAAATCGGCGAGATGTTATCATCTGCCATTTTAATGTTATTCGTAATTGTGCCAAGTGCCATCGCTGAACGAGTCCCTGCGTTTTCTCGCTCTTTCGCTTGTTGAATCGCACGACGAACATCTTTCGGTAAGTTCGTTGACGTTTCAACAACTAGTTGATACATACTTTCTTGAAGCTTTTCCATTGTTACTTCCCCCTCAATTGTGAACGCTACCAAAACGTTACGAGATGAAAATTCCATCGTTATACTCTTCAGCCCTTTATTTATCCCGCATGAACGGGCAGTAAGACTCCCACCTCGAAATTTGACTAGAGCAAAGAAGTTAGGTTGGAGCCCCGCTGCCCGTAAACGCCCGATTGGTGAAGGCTAATAATCAGTGGGGAATAAACTTCCCCACTGATTAAAGTTTCACTTTATTTCATGCTATTAAAGTATAAATGAGATTTTTCACAACTTGATTATACCTTTTTTTCTATATTCCTTCTATTATCCGTACAGAAAAAGGCTACCAATTTTGTATTGGCAGCCTTTTTAATATATTATTCGTCTTTTTTAAATTGCTCACATTTTAATTCTAATTCATCTAACATCGCAAGAAGACGATCTACATCTTCTAACTCTACTTCTTCAGGTTCAATTGTATCAATTACTTCAATGAACATATTTAAACGCTCTTTTAAATATACTAATTGTGTATCTTTATCTTGAATTGCTTTTCCCATGAAGGCACTCTCCTTTTAATTCGAGTTGCTTTTATTATACCGCAAAAATGATTGCTATGGGCATGAAATTTCATCAATTTTGTCACGATTATCCGCTATAATGTAAGCCCTCTCTCTTTTTCCGCTAAAAAGTTTCACTTTATAAAAAGTACATATTCTTCTATTATAGAGAATGGACAAATTGTTATTTCAATAGTCAAAGGAGTATTTCATATGACGATATCACAAAAAATGAAGCCGATTACTCCTTCTTACGATCCATGGGAAGCGTATATGGACCTTGAAGAGTACGGCAAACTACTATTAACAAACGTTGAGTTTACAACGACAACGTTATGCAATATGCGTTGCGAGCATTGTGCTGTTGGTTACACATTACAGCCGAAAGATCCAAATCCGCTTCCGATGGAGCTTTTATTAAAACGATTAGATGAGATTCCTCATTTACGTTCTTTAAGTATTACTGGCGGAGAACCTATGCTTTCAAAGAAATCCGTCGACAACTATGTAACACCACTCTTAAAATACGCTCATGAACGAGGCGTTCGCACTCAAATCAACTCAAACTTAACTATAGATTTAGCACGTTACGAACAAATTATTCCTTATTTAGATGTGCTGCATATTTCTCATAACTGGGGAACAATTGATGACTTCGTTGAAGGCGGATTTGCAATGATGGAGCGTAAACCTACTTATGAACAACGTGCAAAATTATTCGAACGAATGATTACCAATAGTAAAGCTCTATCCGATGCAGGTGTACTCGTATCAGCCGAAACGATGTTAAACAAAAGAACTCTACCACACATTGAACATATTCATCGTCAAATCGTTGAGGAAATGGGTTGTAAACGTCATGAAGTGCATCCGATGTATCCAAGTGACTTCGCTAGCACACTTGAAATTTTAACAAAAGACGAAATTCGAAAAGCTATTGAACATTTATTAGAAATTCGTGACGAAAATGTATGGATGTTATTTGGAACATTACCTTTCTATGCATGTAGTGATGATGAACGCGATTTAGCTACATTTAAGAAATTACATGAAAGTAAAAATGTAACTGTACGTAATGATCCAGATGGCCGTTCTCGTTTAAATGTAAACATTTTCGATGGAAATATTATTGTGACGGACTTTGGTGATGTTCCGCTTCTAGGAAACATACAAACAAACACATTACAAGAAGCATATGAGAAATGGAGCGCTTCAAAAACAGCAAAATCATTAAGCTGTCATTGCCCTGCGGTGAAATGTCTTGGACCGAATGTTCTTGTAAAGAACAGCTACTATCCAACAGAAAATTTCTTATCAAAAAAATCAAACCCTATGTTATAAATAAAAACGTCAGCTTATATGGGCTGACGTTTTTTTATTTCATTGCGCATGCGACGAGGAAATAAATTTAAAAAACAAATGATCATGAATTGGAATAGCTGCTCCAATTCCTTGAGAGGTAACATTTTTTACAACAAGTCTTTTTTGATTTCCTTTTAAAACAAGGTACACTTCTCCAAACGTTACTTTTCCTTTTTCATTTACTGCTGGCGTATAAGCATATAAATATCCAAGTTGACTCGGACTAATATTATACACACGCTCATGTCCTGTACCATAACCAATGGTCGTTTTAAATGAAAGTGGCAACTGTACTTTTTCAAGCGCTTTTAGCAGCATCATTTTTTTCACATCTGTAGCATCTTTCATATCTGCTGTTAAATCGCCTTCAATCGTCTTTTGAGTTTCTTGCTTATAACGAAGTGGATATAAGCGATCTCCTCCTCGATTATCGTACACATTACGATTCACTTGTTTATATTCCCAATTAATCGATGTATCTACCGATTCATAATTTAAAGCCCATTGACCTAAATAAATTTTCGCGCGGTACCCTACTGCAAGCGGTGCATTTGAAATTGTCGTTTCATTAAACATCCGAATTAAGTCCGGATTTTCAATTTTAATATTTGCTGTTTTCAATAGTTCTTGAGCAAATTTACTAGGCTGCAAGCGCGGCAAATCTTGCGCATCGTTTGGAAACGTATTGTCTTTTGAAATATTTAAAACAGATGAAGGCATTTTTGTTTCTACCGTTGTCTTTGCAAAACTACTGTTAGGAAATAATAAAATAAACGAGACCATGGCTGAAAGACATATGCTGTATACTCGTTTCACCTGTCTGGCTCCTTCCTACATAAAGGTATATATACTACTTTGTTTATTGTTTTCTCTGAGCACAATTGTTATGCCTATTTTTCATAATAAATAAAAACCAATTCCCATAATGACGTACGCAGCTAATAAAGTGCCTCCTTCAAACCAGTTTGTATCCCCATCATTGGAGATTGCAATCGTTAAGAAAACAGCTGTAATCATGGACACAAGTTCTGGTATTGTAAACACTAAAGGCATCCTTTGTACAAAAAACATAGAAAGCAATACTAATACAGGAGCAACAAACATCGCAATTTGTAATGTAGAACCTACTGCAATTTCAACTGCAATATTTACTTTATTTTTATAAGCCATAATAATTGCAGATGCATGTTCCGCTGCATTTCCAACAATTGCAACGATAATAACCCCTATAAATAACTCTGACCAGCCAAATGACTTCGCAACCGTCTCAAATGTATGCACGAGAGCCTCCGACACATAAGCTACTGCAATCGTCGCTATCGCTAAAATAAGGAGTGCTTTACCTTTCGACCACTCTGGCTCTTCTTCATGCGCTACTTCGTCACTTTTATGTTGATATACACCACGGTGCGTAACTAACTTAAATAGCAATGCAGCAAGGTACATAATAATCATAATAATAGATACGCCAATACTTAATTGATACGTCTTTCCCGCCTCCATCTTCATTGAAAAAATTTCTGGAATAACAAAGGCTACGACAACAGCAAAAATTAATAAAGCTGAATTATGTCTTGCGTCGTAAACATTAAAGCTTTGTCTTTTATATTTTAATCCACCTATAAAAAAGGACAGCCCTCCTACTAATAGTAAATTTCCAAGTACAGAACCCGTTAACGAAGCTAACACAACTTCAATTAATCCTGCCTGAAGTGCGAAAATTGAAATGATAAGTTCAACGGCATTACCGAAAGTTGCATTTAATAATCCACCTATTCGAGGTCCAGAAACAATTGCCAAACTTTCTGTTGCTCTCCCCATAAACCCCGCTAATGCGATAATTGTAATGCAATATACAGCAAACATAATCGTTTGAGGCCAATGCATTGTTTTTCCGAGTACAGAAAGTGGTACACCTATAAGCGCTACTATAAGAAATATTTTATTAAACATGCTTTCCATCCTTCCATCGTATGTATTTCTCCTCATCATTAATATTATTCTTCTCCTAACTTGTCCGATTTCATCACAATTACGTTTAAAAAATCAGATTGAAGAAAACAGTATGAAAGATATTTAATTTATCTTGTTTAAACGGAGAAAATTATAAATTATGAAAAGAGGTTAAAAGTATGCACTTAAAAGAAAAAATTGCAACGATTATTCAAGGACAAAGAACAGGTGTGTTATCTACTGTACGTAATGAGAAGCCACACAGCGCTTTTATGATGTTTTTCCATGAAGATTTTGTACTATACGTTGCAACAGATCGACAATCAAAAAAGATAACAGATATCGAAAACAATCCAAATGTACATGTACTGCTTGGACGAGAAGGAAAAAAATTAGATGAAGATTATATAGAAGTTGAAGGCTTAGCTTCAATCGAGGAAGACTCAACATTAAAAAACAAGTTTTGGAATAATAGCTTAAAACGCTGGTTACTTGGTCCTGAAGACCCTAATTACGTATTAATAAAAATCAATCCTGACACAATTTATTACATCGATGGTGCAGGTACGACGGAGCCCGAGTTTTTACGACTATAAAATAAAACAAGCCCCCCTTAGGTGGGCTTGTTTTGTCGAAAAGTTCTTCTGAAAAAAACAATAAAATAGGTGGAACTTTCTAAAGATTCTGTTATATAATAGCAGTAACTTAAATAAACTGTATTAAAACAGACTGAGAGGAGAAATAAAATTGATGAAAAGAGAAGAACGTAAAAACATGATTGAGTTTATTGAAAAGAAAAAAGGAATTGAGCGTGACGAATTATTGTTTATGACAGACGATGAAGTAGAACATATTTATAATGTAACTTACTTTTTATATGAGGAAATTGCAGAGTAGTATAATAATCCCCACCTTATTAAAAATATAAGGTGGGGATTATTTCGTTATTAATACATGAGAATGATTTTCATGTATAATAATGTAAGATTGGAGGAATTTTACTATGAGCTCATGGCTATTATTCGCACTATTATCAGCAATTGCTGCTGCCCTTGTATCTATTTTTGGAAAGATTGGTTTAGATGGAATCGATGCCAATGTTGCTACGACAGTTCGTTCTATTATTATGGCATTATTTATGATAGGCGTTATTATTATACAAGGTAAATTTCAAAATATCGGCGACGTACTGCTAAATAAAAAAGCACTGCTATTTATCACATTAAGTGGGGTTGCAGGTGCTTCGTCATGGCTATTTTATTTTCTTGCCTTAAAAACAGGAAAGGTCTCTCAAGTAGCCCCTATCGATAAATTAAGTGTAGTGTTTTCTATTATTCTTGCGATGATTATACTCGGTGAAAAGTTAAACTTTATGACTGGTATCGGTGTAGTCTTTATTACAGCTGGTGTACTATTTATTGCTTTCAGCTAAAAAAACCGCTATTAGCGGTTTTTCTTTTTCTTTATGTAAAACCATACAATGCATGTAACAACTGCTGAAATGATTAAAATCCATATTCCATAATGATGTAAACTATACTCGACAAATCGCCACTTCTCTCCTAATTTCCAGCCAAGTCCGATAAAAACACTTATCCAAATGAGCGCACCACCGTAAGCGTACAAGCAAAAACGCCAAAATGTTAAATTCGAAACCCCAGCAAAATATGCTGTTAAATGACGTACTCCTGGTATAAAGTAACCAATCATTAAAAGAAATGGACCGTATTTTTCAAATAAAACATGTGTTTTTTCAATGTGATGTTCTTTAATTCTAACTTTCGGCCCATATTTTTTTAAAACAGGCAGACCGAGTTTTAAACCTAATATGTAACTTAATGTAATACCTAACATCGCACCCGCCATCCCACTTGAAAAAGCAGCAGTTCCTGACATAACGCCTTTTGAAACATTATAACCAACAAAGGTCAATAAAAACTCGTCTGGTATCGGTAATCCGACAATCCCACCAGCCAATGCTATAATAATTCCAAAATACCCATAATGCGCGATTAACTCGCCAATATGTTGTTCCATTCGGAAGACACATCCTATGCACGATCGTTATTCCACATTTTGCCCGTTCTCTCTTTAAGACAAACATGGTATACATATTCACTATACATTGTTTTTATAATGAACTCTACTTCTACCCATTCTTTTAACAGCGATCAAGTGAAACTTTAATCAGTGGGTATTTTGTCTATCTCCACTGATTATTAGCCCACACCAATCAGGATTAAAAAATAAAAATTCATATGCTTGTTTTTTTGTTACAATAAAGGAAAGCTACTTTTCGCAACGGTTTAACTCTCAAGAAAAATGATACATCTAGCAAAAACATAGTTTGGTCTATATAATACAACTTCTATCTATTAAAAAACATGTACCCTTTTACATACAACATCATTTTTCTAAATTATACAGGGGGGAACGAACATGACCATTGAAAATCAATTTATCCAAAAAGTTTACTATAAAACATTTTTAACAGAAGAAATTTCTACTCCAGTATCGGAAGTACTCGGTGAAGCATACATAAATGAATCTAAAAATGAATTCTCCAACATTTCTAATATTCGCTTTGCTCAAGGTGAATTTTATTATCAAAATAAAGATTTTGAAGCAGCCATATTTAAGTGGGAGAAAGTAAATAACGACCTTGAACTTTGGGCAACCAAAAATATTGCTGATGCCTATTTTGAACTCGGATTCTTACCAAAAGCAGAAGAAATTTATCAATCTATTCAAACTGAAGGTACAACTCTTACGATGGAAGTTTCCTTGCAACTTCTTTCTCTTTATATCGAGCAAGATCGTTTAGGATTAGCTTTTAAGACGATTAGTGAAGCTGTGGCATTTCAACCAGACTATCCGAATATTACTGCAATCGCACGTTCTTTCTATGAAAAACAAGAAGATTGGAACAACGCTATCGAACTTGCAGTTCAAGAGGGAATTCGAACAAAGTCATTACATTGGTTCGATACTTTAATCCATTACGTAAACCAAGGATTTACTAAACAAATCAAACCAGAATATTTCTATGATTCTTTAAAAGCTTTATATGCAATTGACCAAGTCCAATTTAAAGAGTTTGTTATTGCCCTTTGGAACAGCTATCAAAATGAACCATTATACCTTTCTTGGATCCAAAGCATGAATCATTTATTTTTACATATTGAAACAGATAACAATGACAATTGGAATGAAATTTCTATCCGCTACCAAGAAACATACTTTGCATTAATTACTGGCGATCATTTTATGCATGAATTAAACGGTCTTGTTCCTGATTTATTAACAAATTGGTTTAGTTTAACAAAAGCAAAGGATTCCTTACTTGTTTCTGCCGCCGTATTAGCATGGAATGAAGTTGCACCTACAACTTTAGAATCATTACTCGTAAAAAGTGCTGGAGCCTTACTTTCTAATTCATCAGCTGAAACAAATGTAGATATGGAAACCGTTTCTCATCTATTCGAAACAATTGCTGAATGGGCCGAGAAAAATGATGTAGATTTAAGTCATCAATTTACGCTACTCGTCCATGAACTATGTGATTTACATGTTAATAAACTACTAATAGCTGGAACAAGTGACCATGATAAAGCGTCATTCGTTAATTCAATATTAGGAGAGAACATCTTAACTGAGACTTTAACAGCTCCTATTCTATTTAAAGACGATAGTCAAACTGCAATAACGGAATTCAATGATCTAGATGTAAAAAACATCTCGAACTTTGATGAAGTCCATCAAATAATGGATACATCTTCCCAGTCAGAACTTGAGAAAAAATGTATAGAAATTAAGTTACCAAGTAGATTTTTAAGAAAAAATAAGTTTGCATTTCTTGTTACACCATCTGTTCAAGGACAATTGGATAAAAACAGCTCATACTTTGAATACTTACAGGCAGCAGAGAGCCTTATTTACATATTAAATTCTGCCTCACCATTACATGGCGAAGAACTTGATACATTACTTTATTTACGTGAACAAGTGCCAAACTTACAAATTCATTTCGTATTACACACAAATAATACGACTACCAATGAAAATCTAATTAGTAAACTTACAGTCCATTTCCCAAATGCAAAATTCTTCCCGTACTCTCCTTCCCAAGAGAGTAGCCAGCAACTTGGGGATGTAACAGAGTCCATTCTCTCTAATCTTGCAGAACGTGACATAGAGAAAGAACGTATAGAAAAGCTAATATGGTTTACTCAAAAGACAATCGCTTACCTTGTAAATGAACGTGTAGAATTAGAACATACATTAGTGAAATCAGTACGCTGGAATAAACATATATCTGTAAAACTTAATGGATTTATTAACAATCTTACTGCTCTTGAAAAAGACAAAATCCGTTCTATTACAGAATCATATCTTTTAACGAAAGAAGAAATTACACAAGATATACATTCTCAAATTCCTGAATTATTACAGAGCTGTTCTGACCTTGTTCAAGAAGATAGTGATTTCAAATTAGTTCATGAAGAATTAAATGCTGCGATGAACGAACGAATTGACAAACATGTACAACAAGTGCTTCTTCCTAAATTTACTGGGTCTATTCAAGACTGGATTGAAACAGCACATAATGAATTTATTCAAGCTCAAGCTTATTTAGATGAAATGAGTGAAACGTTCAATAAATTATATAAAGAAGAACGTATGAAACTTCCTTGCGATTTCAAATTACTAGATGATTGGCATCGAGATGTCGTACGAATGACAAATAGAATTACAGTAACGAACATCAACATTTTATTACGCTTCACACCGACACAATTTTTCTTAAAGAGTGCCGGAAAATTATTTGGTAATATGCAAAAAAACCAATCTATGCTCGCAAACAAATATAAACAATATATTGAAACGGAAGACTATACAGAAATTGCCCAAACAATTTCAAAACAATTCTTCCTTCAATTTGAAGTATTTGAAGGTGCACTAGAGCGTGATATCATGATGTTCTTTAAAGATCCACTTAGCGTATTGAAACAAAATGTAGAAGCCGCTCAACTTGAAATACAAGAAGACGAACAAACATTAGCAACGCTAAGAAGCAACCCAGAAACTTATCATGATCCTTTAGCATTATTTAAACTACAACTATTGCAACACAAATTTGTTATAAGTACTAACCAAAACAATGAAGACGTCTTTGTATCTAACGAGTCTCCTACTGTTTAACATAAAAAACCAAGCAAACTGAAATTTGCTTGGTTTTTTACTTTAATTTATTATTTTCACATGTTCAAATGGATAATAAATTGCCGCTAACTTTCCTAATACATCTGCTCTATCAATAAGTCCTAAACCATTTCTACTATCCCTACTGATTAAGCGATTATCTCCCATAACAAAAATCTTATTTTTAGGAATTGTAATAGGTCCAAAGTCCTCTGTTAAATTCATCAGTTTTTTTTCAGCTTGTTTTTTATTACTATGCAAATACTCCTCATTTTTCACCTCATGATTCACATATAATTGGTCATTTCTCATCTCAATTACATCACCCGGTAACCCAATCACTCTTTTCACATAAAAATTATCCGTCTTCACAACAATAATGTCTTCTCTACCATAACTTTCAAATTGCTTTGCCAACTTATTAACAATTATCTTATCCCCATCTTGTAACGTTGGCTTCATAGATGCTCCTTTTACAGTTGTAGGGAAAAACAAAAAGATTTTTGCCAAAAACGCTAATAAACATGCACTTGCAATTATTCCAAAGAACTCACGCAAACGTTTTTTCTTTTGCATCATTCCACCATCTCATTGTCTTTTTATTTATATTATAAATACTTCAGATAGTTGTTTTCCATAAAATTCTAAATTATATAATCATAATATTACAAATTTTAAAAAACTATTCCTTACAAGCTTATTATTTTGATATATCATATTTTATATTTATTAAGCAGAAATTCCCCTATGAATTTTACACTTAACAAATACTAAAACTAATTAAACAAATATATTAGAATATCAAAGAAAAAGATACTCTCAAAATAGTCTATCTACTATTTTTGAGAGCATCTTTTTATAGTCCTACATATACAATACACATCTGAGCAGCGACATATGTAAACCAAATCCAAAGTGGTTCATACTTCAGCTTGCGGCCACCAATATCTGTCACACCAATAATAAAATCAGAAATCACAAACAGCAAACCACCAAGCGCTGGTATCCACCATATTCCTGTATTCTCATAGTATAAGGCGAATGCAAAGCAAGCCATTCCCCCAACCCACAAGCCGTAAATTAGGGCTCCTATCGTAAACAGTTTGTCCTGTTTTTCATTTCGGATAAAAAAGAACCACCCTATAATTAGAAAGAGTCCGTATACGAGTAAACCAATCCAAAAACCATTCCATGAAATACCTGTTTGCAAAAATGCTTTTACATAAAAACAATGGGCAAGAGCAAAAGTAACCATCCCTCCAATTAATCGATGGCCAAAGGGAATCAAACCTGCCATAAATAAATCTCCTAAAGTCGATAAAGTCATTCCTAGTGCAACCCAGCTGCTATACTCTATCGATGGATCTTGTAGCCATATCCAAATCGCACTACCTGTTAAAGAAAAACTAAGAATAAGACGAACTGCTAAAGGTAACGGCATATTTTCTCTTGTTCTTTTTGTCTGTCCTATTGCATAAATTGCTCCTGTTAAAAAAATAATTATTTGTCCGATTAACACAATGTAAAGTACATTCATAATATGTTCTCCTCAATAAATGCTTTAATGTATCTTTTTTCGTTATATATAGTCTGTTCTCCTTTTTCTACATAAAAAAAGAAGAACAATACTGTTCTTCCATTTTAATCGCTTTTTTGTTCTCTACGCTACTTGTTTTTTTGCTCCATTTTCTGCTTAGCCGGGGTACGATTTACGACAATGATTCCCGCTGCTACACATGCTAGACCGAATAATACAAATGAATGAATTGCTTCTCCTAAAATCATGCTCGATAATAACACACCAAAGACAGGTATGAAGAACATATACATCGAGACTTTTCCTACTTTGTTATACTTCATAATTGTATTCCATATACAAAATCCCGCTGCCGATAAGAACGATAAATATATGAGCATAAGTATCGTATATAGGTTAAAAGTAAATGGCATCGCTCCAACTTGTAATGCACCTATACATAGTAACCCAACTGATCCAAAAATCATTTGGTATGCTGTCATATACCCAATATCTAACGTTTTACTACCCTCTTTTGCTAATATATTTCCATACGAATACATCATCGCTGCCCCAAGAAGTAATAAGCTACCTATTCCAAAATGGAATGATAAACTTCCATCACTCGGTACATTCACTAAAATGACACCACAAAATCCGATTGATACGCCCATTATTTTTCTCATATTGAGAGCATCATCTTTATATAAAAAGTGTGCGAGTAAAATTTGAAAGAATGATGATGTTCCTGAAATAATCGCTCCTTCAATTCCTGAGCTATAACTCATTCCAATATAAAAACATATATATTGAAGAAAAGTTTGGAACAAACCAATTTGAACTAACTGCTTCCCTGTTCCTTTTTTGAACTGCATATCTTTTCCTAGCGCTTTAAAAAATAATAAGAGCATTACACCAGATAAGAAAAAGCGATAACCAGCAAATAATATTTGTTCTCCGACTTCTTGTGGCCGAATCCCAAGTTCAGCATAGCTTAATTTAATAAAGGGAAATGCGCTTCCCCATAAAAAGGTTGCTACTATCGCAGCAATAAATACACCAATCGGATGAGTAAAAAATTTCTCTGTCTTCACTTGTTGTCTTCCTTTCCGATCTTTTTATGAACAATATTCATATATACCAAAGGAACTGTAAAAACACAAGTTTTCGGTTTATACTTGAAACAAAAACATATCATCTCTCAAAAACATATGCTATACTATAGAATAATTACAACATAATAACTATTAAAATCAGATTTAACAGAAATGCTGCTATCCGTTACGGATGGCAGCTTTCGTCGTTTTATAGGGGTTTCGATTTTGATTCTTTTTCTCAATAAGAATTTGAAAGGGGCGAGTAATAATGAACTCGGAAGTAAAAACATTACCATCAAAACAGAACGTACCTAATCCATCTTGGATTCAAACACTAAAAAAGCACTATGAACTTATATTTGCAATCTTATCTGGTATTTTCATTTTAGCTGGCTGGTTATTCACAAAAAATGAGGCGATAAGTGTAGGTATTACTTTCTATATCCTCGCTTATGTAATTGGAGGATTTGCAAAAGCGAAAGAAGGCATTGCAGACACAATTGAAGAGAAAGAGCTAAATGTTGAAATGCTCATGCTCTTTGCTGCTATCGGTGCTGCCATGATTGGCTATTGGGCAGAGGGTGCTATTTTAATCTTCATCTTTGCGCTAAGTGGTGCAATGGAATCTTATACGTTAAGTAAAAGTCAAAAAGAAATTTCAGCACTTCTTGATTTACAGCCTGAAGAAGCATTACGTATTTCAAATGGAACCGAGGAACGTGTTCCTGTTGGAGAATTACAAATTAACGACATTATTTTAATTAAACCCGGTGAACGTGTTCCTGCTGATGGCACAATTCATAATGGTGAAACAAATATTGATGAAGCTGCTATTACAGGAGAACCTATTCCGAATGAGAAAAAATTCGGCGATGAAGTGTTTGCTGGAACTGTGAATTTACGTGGTGCTATTGAAATTACAATTACAAAGCCGAGCGATCAAACATTATTCCAAAAGATTATTCGTCTCGTTCAAAGTGCACAAAGTGAAAAATCACCATCACAACTATTCATCGAAAAATTTGAAGGAACATACGTAAAAGGTGTACTACTCGTTGTTGCGCTTATGATGTTCGTTCCTCACTTCTTACTGGATTGGAGTTGGAATGAAACATTTTATCGCGCTATGATTTTACTTGTAGTCGCTTCTCCTTGTGCACTAGTTGCAGCTATTACACCCGCAACTTTATCTGCAATTTCTAACGGAGCGAGAAACGGTATTCTCTTTAAAGGCGGCATTCATTTAGAACGTCTAGCTTCAGTAAAGGCGATTGCCTTTGATAAAACAGGAACATTAACACAAGGAAGACCTACTGTAACAGATGTATATGTTCGAGAAGGTATAGCAGAAAGTGAAGTACTTTCTATTACAGCATCAATTGAAAGTCACTCTACACATCCTTTAGCTGAATCCATTGTTAAATATGCAAAACATGCTTATGATATTTCGATAAAAAAACCCGAAAACGTTGAAGATGTAACTGGTTTTGGATTAAAAGGAACATTAGAAAATAAAGCTTATAAAATTGGTAAAGCTGATTTTATCGGGGAACAAACAAAGACATTTCATAATGGTATTTCTACCTCCCTTGAAAAAGAAGGGAAAACTGTCGTTTATATAAGTGATGAAGTTGGTATTCTTGGACTTATCGCTTTAAAAGATACACTCCGCCAAGAAACCATTGCTGCCATTCGCGATTTACAAAGCATTGGTGTGGAAGCAATCATGATTACTGGCGATAATGAAGAAACCGCAAAAGCCATTGCTGCTGAAAGCAATATAAAAGAATATTATGCATCCTGTTTACCAGAAACAAAAGTTGAAACGATTAAAAAGTTAAAAGAAAAATACGGTACAGTAGCAATGGTCGGAGATGGTATAAATGATGCACCCGCGCTCGCTACTGCTAGCATTGGTGTTGCAATGGGTGAAGGAACAGACGTAGCTTTAGAAACTGCAGACGTTGTACTTATGAAGAACGAATTGTCTCGACTTTCCCAAGCCATCCGTTTATCAAAACGAATGAACCGTATTGTAAAGCAAAATGTAGTATTTTCTCTAGCTGTAATTGCACTGCTAATCTGTTCAAACTTCTTGCAATTTTTAGCTCTTCCATTTGGTGTTATTGGGCATGAGGGAAGTACAATTCTTGTCATTTTAAACGGGTTACGATTATTAAAAGGAAACAAATAAAAACGGGTCCCTCATAGAGGACCCGCTTTTTTTAATGGTAGCTATTATGCCCGTTCGCACTACTACTTGTTTTATGCTTCGGATGCGAACTGCTCTTTTGTTTATTGTTGTTTTTATTATTGTGGTTCTTTTTATTATTACTCATGAAATATCCCCCCTGTTCCTTTTTATTATGGAACAAGAGCTCATTATTCATTACGGGAATTATTGTCACCCGTTCTATAGTGATGGAGTAGACCATTAATTTCACCGCCAAGTAAAATTACCCATCCAGTTAAGTAAAACCATAACATTAAAATAATAATTCCACCGAGACCACCATATGTATTGGCGTAATTCGCAAACTTATCTACATAATAAGCAAATGAGTACGATACCACAATCCACCCTACAGTAGCAAATATTGCTCCTGAAATGACTTCTCTTCTTTTTAACTTTCGATCTGGTGCAAATGTATATAAAAAACTAAACAAGGCAAATAGTACGAAGAAACTCGCTACTAATCGTGTAATACTCCATACGTAAGAAAAACTATCCGATAAACCAATTGCTTTAAATACCGCTGCCCCAATCACTTGTCCGAACACTGGGACAATTAGAGCAAACACAATCATAAAAATGATGGCTAATGTAAACACAATTGATAAAGCTCTTGTTTTAATAAAGGAACGTGTTTCGGTTACATCATACGCACGGTTAAAAGCATTCATAACCGCATTTACTCCATTTGAAGCAAACCATAGCATCGACAGTAAACCAAATGATAATAAACCACCATTTTGCTCATTTACAACTTTATCTACGTTTACTTCAATTAAGTACATTGCATCTTCAGGTACGTACGGTTCTAATAAATTGAGCACACTTTCTGTTTGAAGGTCAATAAATCCAAGAAGCGTAATTAAGAAAACAAGCCCAGGAAAAATAGCAAGTAAGAAGAAATAAGCGAGCTGTGCTGCCAAGCCCGCTACATCATCACGCATCGTCCGATCGTATAAATCTTTACCGAACGAATAAGTGCGATTTCTTCTTACCTTTTCTAAAATTTTTCTCATATATGTTTAAACGCTTTTCTTCTCTTCTTTATCTTGCTTTAACTCAATGTACGCTTCAGTTTTTTTTTCCTCTGCATGTGAGTCTTTCATAAATAATTCACGTGCTTCTTTCATACCACCATCTTCAGCAACTACTGGCTCTTCTTCTGCTTTAAGCTCATCTACCTTTGGAGATACAGCTTGAATTTCAATCGTTTCTGGCTTTTCTTCTCGCTCAATTTTTTTCTTACTAAAAATTTCTTTCGTTTCTTTTAACGTCTCTACAACTGACGGCGTCAATTTTTTAATTTCTGCTACTTTCGCTTTCACTACATTGAAATCAGCAAGTTCGCGTCCTTTATCTGTAACAGTTTGCACTTTTTCTTTAATCTTTGCATTTTCACCAATTTCAATCATCTTTGTTTTTGCTTTTTCAGCAGTGTTTTTTACTTTTTCACGGTTTTCTTTCTTTAACATGGATACAGCTACACCTGCCGCTACACCAAGCGCAATGTTTCGAGCAATATTATTTTTCTTTGCCATATTCCTTCACCCTTTCATTTCTTATGTTAGAAAGTATTTCTTTCTAAGCTTCCTCATATTCCTTGTTCATTTCGAATGAAAGCTAATAGCTTTGCACACCCTTCTGTTACAAGGTCATACACTTCTTGAAAGTTCCCTGTATAGTAAGGGTCAGGAACGTCTGTCCAGCCACCGTCTGGAACAAAGTCGGACAGCCTACCAATATAGCCTCCAGTTTTACCTAAACTTTTTAAATCTGCTATATTCTTGTTGTCCATGGCAATAATATAATCAAACTTTGTTAAGTCTTCTTTTTCTACTTGCCTTGCTTTAATTCCTTCAAAAACGACTTCATTTTCTTTTAAAATTTTTTGTGTTCCTTTATGTGGCGGATGACCAATGTGCCAATCTCCAGTTCCTGCAGAATCAATGACAATTTTCTCTTCAAGTCCCTCTTTTACGACAAGATCTCGAAAAATCGCTTCTGCCATTGGAGAACGGCAAATGTTCCCAAGACAAACAAATAATACTTGAACCATATTTTTGTTTCTTCCTTTCTTGGTGCATTTCTTAATATATACTTATAGTATAAACAACCAATTATTAAATATAAAGGAAATCCCTACTAATTTAATAGGATTGAAAAGATTCATTAACGAAAATGATAAAAAAATGTTAAGATAGCCTTATGTTATTTTAAAGGGGGACACTTCGGTGGATTTATCCGTAAAGTCAGAAGAAAACGTTGAATATATGGTCGAAGCTATTAAAGAAAAATTACGTATGGTTAATGCTGGAGCGATGAGAGCTGCTAGCTTTAACGAAGAAATGTACGAGGACTTACGTGACATCTATGAGCATGTTATGAAACGTGAAACATTCAGCATTAGTGAAATGCAAGCTATTACAGAAGAATTAGGTACATTAATTAAAAAGTAAAAAAGCCTCTCTTATATGAGGCTCTTTTTTATTTCCAACAAATTCATGACAACTCTTCTCTTTTCCTCAACCAACTGTAAAATATTGTACAATAGAAGTAGAAGCTCATCTTAGATTTTTTCTCCGTACATACTACTCACAAATAATAGCAACACTACCATTGCTAACTGTTTTTACTGGAGGTGCTTACTTATGAGCAAATGGTACAGTAAGACGAAAGATCAAATATTAACGGATCTTAAAACAAATGAACAAAGTGGTTTAACCGCTGACGGTGTAAATGAACGCTTAAAACAATTTGGTTCAAATGAATTAACAGTAAAACAAAAACGTACTTTATGGCAGCGGATTTTTTCCCAAATTAATGACGTCCTCGTATATGTTCTTCTTATAGCTGCCCTTATTTCTGCCTTTGTAGGTGAATGGGCAGATGCAAGCATTATCGCGCTCGTTGTCATATTAAATGCAGTTATTGGTGTCATCCAAGAGTCAAAGGCTGAGCAAGCTTTGGAAGCACTAAAAAAAATGGCAACACCTAAAGCTATCGTAAAACGAGACGGCGAACTAAAAGAAATTCCATCTGAACAAGTCGTTCCAGGTGATATCGTCATGCTCGATGCTGGACGTTATATACCATGTGATTTACGACTTATCGAAACAGCAAATTTAAAAGTTGAAGAATCTGCTCTAACTGGTGAGTCCGTCCCTGTTGATAAGGATGCACTTTATCATCCTTCTATGCAAACTGATGAACAAGTGCCACTGGGCGATCAAAAAAACATGGCCTTTATGTCGACGCTAGTAACATACGGACGTGGCGTTGGTGTTGCTGTTGAAACTGGTATGAACTCACAAATTGGTAAGATTGCTACCCTTTTACATGAATCAGATGATGATATGACACCACTTCAAAAAAGCTTAGCACAAGTAGGAAAATATTTAGGCTTTGTCGCTGTAGCCATTTGCGCTATTATGTTTCTCATCGGTTTTTTACAAGGACGCGATACGTTAGAAATGTTTATGACTGCAATTAGTTTAGCTGTAGCGGCTATTCCTGAAGGACTACCAGCTATCGTTTCCATCGTTCTTGCAATTGGCGTGCAGCGTATGATTAAACAAAACGTTATCATTCGTAAACTACCAGCTGTTGAAGCTCTCGGGTCTGTCACAATTATTTGTTCAGATAAAACAGGTACATTAACGCAAAATAAAATGACCGTTACTCACTTTTATAGTGATAACACATACGCTCAGTTAGAAAATTTGAATGTAAATAATGATGTACACCGTCTATTGTTAGAAAATATGGTGTTATGTAATGATGCGTCTTATAGTAGTGAATCCCAAACTGGGGACCCTACTGAAATTGCCCTTCTCGTTGCTGGAAGCACTTTTAACATGCAAAAAGATCATTTAGAAAATAAACATGAACGTGTTAACGAGCTACCTTTTGATTCTGATCGTAAAATGATGTCAACAGTGCATACATACGATGAAAGCTACTACAGTATGACGAAAGGTGCTATTGATAAACTTTTACCTCACTGCACCCATATCTTTATAAATGACAAAGTTGAGGTCTTCACAAATTCTGATAAAAATCAAATATTAGAAGCTGCCGGGGCAATGTCTCAAGAAGCTTTAAGAGTACTTTCATTCGCATTTAAACAATATAATGCGAATGATGTGGATATAAATTATCTCGAAGAAAATCTCATCTTTATCGGTCTTGTCGGTATGATTGATCCACCACGCACAGAAGTAAAAGATTCCATTACAGAGTGTAAAAAAGCTGGTATTCGTACAGTTATGATTACTGGTGATCATAAGGATACCGCCTTTGCAATTGCTAAAGAACTTGGTATTGCTGAAGAAAAATCTGAAATTATGATTGGAACTGAACTAGATAACATTTCAGATACAGAACTAGCAAGCAAAATTAATCACTTACATGTATTCGCTAGGGTTTCTCCAGAACATAAAGTGAAGATTGTAAAAGCATTACGTGCGAAAGGAAATATCGTTTCTATGACTGGTGATGGCGTCAATGATGCTCCATCTTTAAAACAAGCAGATGTTGGCGTAGCAATGGGCATTACAGGGACAGATGTTGCAAAAGGCGCAGCAGATGTCGTTTTAACAGACGATAACTTCTCATCTATCGTTAAAGCCGTTGAAGAAGGCAGAAATATTTACCGTAACATAAAAAAATCGATTCTCTTCCTACTCTCTTGTAACTTCGGAGAAATTATCGCTTTATTTTTAGCTATTTTACTTGGCTGGGCGACACCATTACGCCCAATCCACATTTTGTGGGTTAATTTAATTACCGACACACTTCCTGCATTGTCACTCGGTGTTGATCCTGAAGATTCAGATGTGATGAAAGAAAAACCACGACGTGCGAAAGAAAGTCTATTTAGCGGGAGCGTCCCTTTTCTTATTTTCAATGGTGTTGTAATTGGATTTTTAACGTTAGCAGCCTTTATCGTTGGGGCGAAACTCTATGCTGGAGATACAAACTTATTTCCACTTTTCCCAGAGCAAATTGATGAAGATGCTCTATTACATGCTCAAACGATGGCATTTGTCGTTCTTAGTTTTTCTCAGCTCGTTCATTCATTTAACTTGCGTTCAAGAACGAAATCGATTTTCTCAATTGGGATATTTACAAATAAATACTTAGTCTTCTCACTTCTTATTGGTGTTCTTATGCAAGTATGTATCATCTCCATCCCTCCTCTAGCGAATATATTCGGTGTACATGCATTAACATTACGCGATTGGGGATTTGTTCTCTTGTTAAGTATCATTCCGCTCGTTGTGAATGAAATCATTAAATTAGTTAAGAGAAACTAAAAGGCAATGAGGACTGTTCCTCATTGCCTTTTCTTTATCCCACTATTTTCCCGGTAGTAAAACTCCCACCTCAAAATTCAGCTTGAGGTGGGAGATCAACTGCCCATAAACGCCCAATTGGTGAAGGTTAACAATCAGTGAGGATGAACAAAAACCCACTGATTAAAGTTTCACTTTATCCTTGTAATTCTTTTTTGATGTTTTCTGTTAGTGTAGCCATGCGCTTACGACTTTCTTCACGCTCACGTTTATTTTGCTCTTCAATTTGTTGTGTTTCTTGCATACCTCTTGAAATAATGTTCCAAGTTTCTTCAAGTGTTTCCATCTTAATACTAGAAGAACCTGATAATCTCGCTACTTCCACACTTTGAGTTGCGATATTTTGTGCATTTTTCTTCAGTAACTCATTTGTACGACGATCAAGTTCAGCCATAGAATCTGCAACAAGCTTTTGACGTTTCGCATTTACCGCTTGAATGATACCATTTTTAAAGATAGGAATCGTTGTAATAAATGCTGTATTAATCTTACCGATTAATTTATTGTTACCACGTTGAATCATACGAATTTGTGGTGCTGTAAGTAGAGCAACCATACGTGCCTTTTCTAAATCATCAATACGTTGCTCTAAAATTTCAACAGAGTTTTTAAGTGATTCTAATTCAATACCTGCTAGTTGATCATTATTACGTACGCGCTCTTCATACATCGGGACTAACTCTGTATTTAAACGCTCTAATAACATTTCTCCTGCCACTACGTACTTTTCTAAATCTAAATAATACTTTAAGTTTTGCTCATACAAGCCATCTAACGTACCAATTGATTTTTTCATTTCATCTTGATACTTCGTAATTTCTACGTATACTTTATCCATTTCGCGACCCATTGTCTGATACTTACTAAAGATTTGTTCAATCATTTTATCTGCTTTTTTGAACATACGTGAGAAGAAACCACTTTTCTCTTCCGCAAAATCTTTACTATCAAACCTGTCCATAATTTTACCAAGCTGTTTTAATAATTCACCAGAATCTTCTATTTTTGATAAAGACATTGTATGTAAAATTTGATCAGCGAAACGTGAAATTTCCATAGACGGTTCTTTTCCAAGCTCGATTAATTCTAACTGATCTTTAATATCTACCGCATTATAAATACGTTGTACTTCCGCATCTTGTCTAAGTTGTAAACGGACATCTTGTGCGGTTTGCTCATTTAATTCTGTTTTTGAATCTAGTACGACTGGGTTATTCATATGGTATTCTCCCTTTCCTTATAAAAATGGACGAAATAGTCCTTTTATTGTTTGTGATAAATTTTTATAGGCTGATGAACCATGAAACTCAAGATCAAAATTAACTTCCTCAAGCCAATGTGAATCAAATGCGCCTGCTTCAATATACGGTTCAATATCGTTTCTCCCCGTTGGATTGAAATGGAATACATCTACTCCAATTTGATTTAAAAATAGTAGTAAAACAGCATCGGAACGAGTTAATTCTCCACTCTTCTCATTATTAAATATAACAATTTTCGGTACATCTTGTGAATAATCAAATTTCTCAAGCTGTTCTAAAATATTCGGTGGTATTTGAGAGAGCTGCGCGAAAACATATAGTGCTACCTCTTGTTTCATCTCTTTCCCAACTGGTTTACACATTTCACTTTCACACGTATGGATGATTGCCTCTGCAATACCATGCTGTAAACCTTCCGGTAAACGCTTATGCGGCCACCAATGGCTATTCATAATTAAATCCGGGTGTAACTTTCCTCCGCGGTCCAATGCATCTCGGTAATGATATTGGAAATTCGCTTTTTGTTCTTTCGTAAACGGGAATGTATTAATTAATAAACTGTTATCGAATGATGTAACTGCCTTTAATCGTTGAAAATATTCTTTATCGTTCTTTGAAACGCCTGATATTTTTGCAAATAAAGAAGGGATATAAATGTGTTTATTTTCAACAAAGAATGTTGGGCGTACAAACGACTTTTCTTTCGTAATTAAAAAGAGTTCATCATATGTCGTTTTTAATGTACGTGCTACAGGTGTATACGAACGGAATTGCCACGGCTTATACAGTAGTGAATTATCATGGTGAAGTACTTGCTCAATTTCCTTTGAAGCTTGGTACGCTACTGTTGCGACGCGTTCGCGACGACGATCGGGAAATGGTTCAAGAGAAATACGGCTTGAATGAGACACAACAAAAGTTCTTCCCGCTTCATCGATATTCTCAAAGCCATCTTTTCCTTCCGGGTGATAATAAAGTACATCACAGCCGAGCATAATAAGAAAGTATAAGAAATATATACGACTTTCCTGTGCATCACCATACCAAATGATACGCGGCATTTGTTTCTTATAATTAATCGTAGAAAACCACTTCGTTACATAATTCTCACTTAACTTAATCATATCGATTAAGAAACGACGGAATCCTTCTGTCTTTAAAGATTGATTATGTTGTTTCTCATACAATTTCAATACAGAAATAAACGTCGTATGTATATAATGTTGCAAATCAGGATTGTCTACTTGCGGTAATAGTTGCTTTCCAGACAAATGGGCTACAAGCCTATTTACTGTAAGTCCATTTGGTGCTTCTTGATGTAACGCAAAAACTTCTTGAATATGACGCAGTTTTTCGGAATCAATCACCTTATTTAAATTTTGTTCATGCAAAACCTCAATCCCTTTTGCTTCACTATAATCAAATAAATCATTGAAATATTCATCTACATCATTAGGAACACCAAGAATACGCGTTGCTATATAACTAAATTTCATTTCATTCTCTGTCAGTTCATATTGTGGGCGTTTTTCTAAAAGCGCTTCAAATTGTTTTAAATCTGATTCTTCTTTTAATGCACATGGTTGAAGTGTAAAACGTGAAAACACAACAGTTCACCTCCAAAAACATTTACGTTTTTATAAAGTCTCTCTTCTATTATAAACTATTTTTAGTTATAAAAAATGGGCGCTCGCATAACGAGCAAACCCATTTCAATTATTTATGATTATTTTTAGTAGCTGCAACTTCTTCTTTAGCCTGTCCAGAATTCTTCATGTAGTGAATTATAAATGTTGCTCCAAATGCTACAAGTAAAATAATAAAGAACAGTGTATGACTAATGTGAATATCAATTAGAGACAATAACATTTTCGCTGCAATAATTAGAATTAAAATATACGCTGTTGTTTCTAATTCTGGAATACGCTCTAACAATTTTAAAAATACGCCAGCAATACCACGCATCATTAAAATACCGAGCATTCCGCCTAATAGTAAAATCCAAACTTCATTTGATACACCAAATGCAGCAAGTACGCTATCTACAGAGAACGCGATATCCATTAATTCAACCATCGCAACCGTTCCCCAGAAGACACCGAACATTCTAAAGAGAATACTATTTTGATTCATACCATGAGCTTCCTCTTCTTCACTTGCACCTTTACGCTTATCAATAAAGTATTTCACTGATAACCAAGCAAGGTAAAGCGCACCAAGAAGTTTTACCCACCATAATTTAATTAAGAACATTCCAATTCCAATCGCAATAAAGCGGAACACATAAGCTCCAATAAGTCCGTAGAATAATGCTTTTTTACGTTTCTCTTCCGGAAGATGTTTTACCATTACCGCTAACACAAGTGCGTTATCAGCAGATAGTAACCCTTCAAGTACAACAAGTGTACCAATTAATCCCCAAGATACTGGATCTTGCAACACTTTAATCCACATATCTAAGTCGAAAAACTGAGCATACGTATTAATGATTTCTTGCAAAATGCTCATCTTACCTTTATCCCCTATTCTTTGCTAGATTTATAGAAAGGTCAAAAAAAGGAAACGAATGTCGTTTCCCTTCTTATGCATCCAAGCCATACGCTCTTACAAGCGCACCTAATCCACCTTGGAAACCGCTTCCTACTGCATTAAACTTCCACTGTCCATTATGACGGTATAATTCACAAAAGACAACTGCTGTTTCAATGGAGAAATCTTCCCCTAAATCAAAACGAAGAACTTCTTCGTTTGTTTCCTCATTCGCTAAACGAACGAATGCGTTTCCGACTTGTCCAAAGTTTTGATTACGGCCTTCACCATCATAAATTGTAACTGTGATTGCAATTTTATGTACATCTGCTGGAACTTTCTTCAAATCGACAACAAGTTGCTCATCATCGCCTTCACCTTCACCTGTACGGTTATCTCCTGTATGCAGAACAGATTCACAAGGAGACTGTAAATTGTTATAGAAAATAAAATCAGTTTCCTTCGTACATTTTCCGTTCGCATCTAATAGAAATGCCGATGCATCTAAATCGAAATCAGATCCACCATCATAAGATTTAATATCCCACCCAAGACCAATTACCGCTTTTGTTAAACCAGGGCTTGTCTTACCTAAATCGATCTTCTGTCCTTTTTGTAACTGAATAACCATTTATATTCACCTCTATATTTTAATCTTTAAAAATATATCCATCAGTAAACATGCGTTTCACCGATGGATATATAAATCTATTACTCTACATCTAAACCAAAGTTATTACATAGAGAACCTAATCCACCTTGGAATCCACTTCCAATTGCATTGAACTTCCATTCACCTGCATGACGGTATAATTCACCCACTACTACCGCTGTTTCAATAGAGAAGTCTTCTCCTAAATCGTAACGAATTAATTCTGCATTTTTCTCTTCATCTAGAATACGTACGAAAGCGTTAGAAACTTGTCCAAAGTTTTGGCTACGGCCTTCTCCATCATAAATTGTAATTGTGAAACAAATACGTTCGATGTGAGCAGGAACATTTTTCAAATCTACTTTAATTGATTCGTCATCGCCTTCACCTTCGCCTGTGCGGTTATCTCCTAAATGCTCTACAGCACCATTCGCCCCTTTTGGATTATTGTAGAAGACGAAATCCTCTGCGCCTGAGACTTTACCATTCGCACCTACTAAGAAAATACTAACATCTAAATCGAAATCGTTTTGTCCGTCATAACGATTCGTATCCCAACCAAGTCCTACAAGAACTTTTGAAAGACCTGGATTCGTTTTTGTTAAATCTACCTTTTGTCCCTTTTTCAACGAAATTGATGCCATATACAATTCCTCCTCAGTTTATTTTATTGATAACGTGATACAATCTCACTTAAATTTTTATCTTGTGTTCCTTCTCCAACCGCTGAAAACTTCCACTCACTTCCGTGTCGGTACATTTCTCCTGCAATTAGAGTCGTTTTGCCAGCATAGTTATCTGACAAGTTATAACGTGCTAATTCTTCACCTGTTTGCGGGTTTTGAATACGAATATATGCATTACGAATCATCCCAAAATCTTGACGACGATTTACACAGTCATAAATATTTACAACGAATACTAAACGATTAATACGGCTCGGAACTTTATGTAATTCTACGAAAATTGTTTCGTCGTCACCAGCGCCTTCACCTGTTAAATTATCTCCTGAATGAATAATACTACCACAAGTAGAAAGTTTGTTTCCAAAGTAAACTAAATCATTTTTATTTAAAAAACGCTCTCCTTCTAACATAACAACTGATGCATCACAATCTACATTTGGTCTACTTCCAAATAATGAAGACAGAAACCCACCTGATTGCCCAATTGGATCCCAGCCTAAGCCAACCTGTAGTTTTGCTACTCTCGGTTGTCCTTTCGTTAAATCGATCTTTTGTCCTTTTTCTAAAATAATAGGCATGAAGTTTCTTCCTTTCTACAAAGCATTTTCCTAATCGGAAAATATTGTATTCTTCTCTTATATTGTAGCATTATTTATCTATTGAGAAAAAGAATAAATTCTCAATTATGTGAAAACACCTATATCATTTATTTATATTGATGTAAGAAGTGGTAAATCGAACCAATCACTCCTGCGTGATTACGATTTTGTGCGATTTTAATCTCGCAATTACTATAAATCTCAGGATTTAAATATTTTCGTACCTCTTCCTTTACTTCTTCTAAAAATCGATTACCTCTATTAGTAATCCCTCCACCAATAATAATTACTTTTGGATTGAAGATATAAGCAAGATTACTAATTCCAATGGCTAAATGTTTAAAGAATATTTGAACGGCATGTATAACTTCTTTATCCTTCTGATCATATAATTCAAAAATTTTTTCACCGTTCCAATTCCCGCTACCTTTATACTTCCGCACAAGAGAAATTAACCCTGAAATCGAGGCAACCTCTTCAAATTGTTTCCCTTCGATCAACATATTGCCCCATTCACCAGCACTAAATGAATGACCTCTGTACAGTTTTTTATTAATAACAATAGCTCCCCCTATTCCCGTTCCAAGGGTAAGCATAATGCAATTATTTTCATTTCTTCCAACACCTTGCCACATCTCTCCAAACAAAGCACAATTGACATCATTTTCAATGGATATAGGAACTTTTAATACAGCTTGTAATCTATCAATAATAGGAATACCAGCATAGCGTGGAATATGATCCACGCCGCCAGTTATGATTCCTCTATGAATATCTACAATTCCGGCTGTACTAATACCGATTCCAGAAACAACATGTTCATTCATTAATTGCTCCGCCAAGCTAATAATCTTTTGAACGATTTGTTCCCCACCTAAATGGGCCTCTGTTAATGTAGTTTCGTGATTTAGTAATATCCCAGATTTTGAAATAATCCCATATTTAATCTGTGTACCACCAATATCAAATGCGATATATTTTTTCACACTGTCACTTCCTCTAACATTATGAACTTCACTTTTCTGCATTGAAATGATGATGTTTTCCTTTAATAAGAGTTCACAAGATTTACAGATCCAGCTTTTACGTAGACACTGTTGTATTCTTTATTATCCGAAACAATTTCATAATACGATCCTTGTGGTGTATTAACTGTTTTCTTAATGGCTACCATAATGTTGCGAGATGTCATTCCAGTCTGACCTTCAGCCATACTTTTGAATATCGGAGAACCTGCCGTTAACGTTCCAAGTCGATATTTATTTAAATCTTTACTTCCATTCATTGCATCAATTCTATACATAAGCGAGGCAATTTGCTGTCCCCAATTTTCATCACTTGCATACATGACGTTCATTCCTTGTGCCTTATCTCCTAAGTTTCCACCATTATATGTATTTCCACTTGGATTTAAGTAATGCTTATCTATATATGCCGCACAAAAATCAATACCTTCTTCCCATGTTTTGAATCCAGTTGCACCATTATATGGATCTGAATCTACCGCTCTAAAGCCAAATAAATTTTTCTTATCTTGCGCGATACGACTTGTTCCCCATCCTGATTCTAAAATTGCATGTGACACTAAGTAACCGGCATTCATCTTATATTTCTCTGCTGCACTTACAAAATATTTTCCTAATCCAATAAGTGGACTCTTTGCATTCGATTTACGTAAGAAATTATCAATTTCATCTCCTGTATAAGTAGATGTTGCACGAAGTGGCATATACTCAAAGTATTGATAACTATCTTGTCCTCCAATTTGCTTCTTATCAAAAGCCTCGTAACGCTCTCCTTCTTTTAAATGTTTCGGAGCATTACCAATTTGATACGTTGCATGTTTACCATTTTCCGGATTGTATACATAATGATATAACTTGCCATTTTTAGTTGCATAATACGACGTTTTCTCACCAGTCATTGTCGGATGTAATGTAACATCATTTATATTCACATAACCTGTCATACCATCAATTTGGACATGAATACGATCATCAACAGCTTTTACAAATTTCAGGTCAGCTCCACCCTTTACATATGTGAGCTTTTTACCCGTCGTAATATCATAAATATTAATAACACCATTTGCACGAACGAAACCTTGCTTCATATTTACAACTTTACCGTCACTTTTAATGTAAGCATCTTCTTTCATATTCTGCATAATTTGTGTTGCTTCCGCTTCATTTGGTTTTTGAACCTTTTGTGATGAGGTAACAATTTCATAAGAAGACGAACCTTGTTTAACTTTTAAGAACTGTAACGAAACATAACCCTCTCCGCCATTAAAACGGATTTTTGCCCAGCCATTTTCTTTTCCTATGATCGTAACAGTCTCTCCATTTTTCAAATGACCGACAGCTGCCGCACCTGTTGATGGACCTTTACGTACATTTAATAAAGACGCATTTACAACTGCTCGTTCTTCTGTTACCTGTCCAGGGTTTGTTGGGTTTGTTGGATCTATGGAATCTTTACCAATCGTTATAAACTCTAACGACACATAACCTTCTTTTCCTTGGTAATTGATTTTCGCCCAGCCGTTTGCTTTTCCTAGTACTGTTACTTTTTCACCATTTTTTAA
>NZ_JAEHBN010000020.1:0-82809 GCF_016483605.1 Bacillus cereus group sp. N11 | reverse complement strand
CCCTTTGCCTCTGGGGAAGAAGCGAAGCCGCCAAACATTCTAGCCACTGTAGCTAGATTACATTAAAAAGCGAAAGTAGCTCGCTCAGAATCTTTGGACATTGGAACTCCCGACAGAGAAGCGTTTTTTGCTTCGTTCGAGGGAGTGAAATGACCAATAAAAAGAAAAACGGCCCCGCTTTTCATCAAAGCGAAGCCACTCTTTTCTTACTTACGCTTTTTCTTTTTCTTCTTGAATCCTGGTACGTTTTCAAAGAATCCTTTTTTCTTCTTGCCATTACCATCTTTTTTCCCTGGCTGACTAGCGGACGTGGATGCTGATGCTGATCCTCTTCCTGTGCTTTTACCTTTGCCACCACGGTCAAATTTTCTACCTGTACCGCGTTCGCCGCCGCGCTCATTACTGCGCTCGCTACGTCCACCCCGTTTCTTTCTGCCTGTTCTTGGCTGTTCGATAACGACTGGACGATCTTTGAACTTACGGCGAGGTGTACCTTTCATGCCAACGATTTCAAAGTCAATTGCGCGCTCGTCTTTGTTTACGTTAATAACGCGAATTGTAATTTCGTCACCGATGCGGAATACGTTACCTGTACGTTCTCCAATCATTGCGAAATGCTTCTCGTCGTAACGGTAGTAATCATCCGTTAAGTAACTAACGTGTACAAGACCTTCAATTGTATTTGGAAGCTCTACGAATAAACCGAAGTTTGTTACAGAGCTAATCATACCATCATACTCTTCACCGATCTTATCGACCATATACTCTGCTTTTTTCATTTCGTCTGTTTCACGCTCTGCTTCAACAGCACGACGTTCCATATTAGAAGAGTGTTCTGCAATCTCTGGTAAGTTTTCACGCCATTTTGCTTGTGTTTCACTGTCGACTTTACCGTTAATGACGTATTCACGAATCAATCTATGAACGATCGTATCTGGGTAACGACGAATCGGCGATGTGAAATGCGTGTAGAACTCAGTTGATAAGCCGAAATGTCCTAAGCTTTCCGAATCGTAACGTGCTTGCTTCATAGAACGAAGCATAACCGTTGAAATTACTACTTCTTCAGGCTGTCCTTGAACCATTTCAAGGATTTGTTGTAATGCACGAGGATGTACTTCATTCGCACGTCCTTTTACCGCATATCCGAAGTTCGTTACAAACTCGAAGAATCGCTCTAACTTATCTTCTTTCGGATCTTCATGGACACGGTACATGAATGGTACGTTCATCCAGTGGAAGTGTTCTGCTACTGTTTCGTTCGCAACAAGCATAAATTCTTCAATTAACTTTTCTGATACAGAACGATCACGCATGACAACATCAGTCGGTTTTCCTTCTTCATCCACTAATACTTTTGCTTCTTTAAAGTCAAAGTCAATTGCACCACGGCGCATACGCTTTTCACGTAAAATTTGTGCCAATTGACCCATCTCTTTAAACATTGGTACTAATGGTTCATAGCGCTTGATTAACTCTTCGTCCTCATCTTCTAAAATGCTTCTTACATCAGCATATGTCATACGCTCTGTCGTTTTAATCACACTTTGGAAAATCTCGTGTTTGACAACATCACCTAAGTTGTTGATTTCCATTTCACAAGAAAGTGTCAGACGGTCTACTTTCGGATTTAATGAACAAATACCGTTAGATAGACGGTGTGGAATCATTGGAATTACACGATCAACAAGATATACACTCGTCGCTCTTTCCGCTGCCTCAACATCAATTGGAGAACCTTCTTCAACGTAATGACTTACATCCGCAATATGAACACCAAGCTTGTAATTACCGTTCTCAAGCTTCGTTACTGTAACAGCATCATCTAAGTCCTTCGCGTCTGCACCATCAATCGTTACAATCATTTGGTCACGTAAATCACGGCGATCTTTCAAGTCTTCTTCTGAAATCGTTTCTGGTACACTGTTTGCATGCTCCATCACTTCCTCAGGAAATGCTAAAGGTAAATGATGTTTATGGATGACCGATAAAATATCTACTCCTGGATCATTTTTATGACCTAGAATTTGAATAACTTCACCTTCCGCACTTAAACGATTCTCTGGATAGCTCGTAATTTTAACAACTACTTTATGGCCTTCTACAGCACCCATGGATGCGCTTTTCAAGATGAAAATATCACTTGTCCAACGCTTATTGTCAGGTATAACAAACCCAAAGTTTTTCGATTCTGTATATGTACCAACTAGTTCTTTCGTTCCACGTTCTAAAATGCGTACAATTGAACCTTCTTGACGTGAACCACTTGATTGTGAACTAAGGCGTGCTAATACTGTATCACCGTGAAGTGCACCGTTTAATTCTGTAGGAGGAATGAAAAGATCATCATCTCCCGTTTTCTTCTCTTCTGGCACAACGAAAGCAAAGCCACGCGCATGTCCAATTAACTTACCACGCACTAAATTCATTTTTTCTGGAAGGCCATAACGATTGCTACGTGTACGAATAACAAGTCCCTTCTCTTCCATCATTACAAGTGCCTTTACAAAATCTTTAAAGCCCTCAGAACCTTTAATTCCAAATGCCTCTTCTAACTCTTGTATCGTTAACGGTTTATACGCTTCTTCTCTCATAAATAATAACAACTTATCAATATGTTCTTGTGTGATTTCTTCCAAGCAAAAATACCTCCTTTAAACCCTTATATTATTTAGTGTATCCGAAAGATGGGGGATGTATAAAGCGAAAATTCAATACTCCCCTAATGATTTTTTTACAGTTTCCATAAAAATTTCCTTATGAAAAAAAGAGGCAACTAGATCTTACCAATCTAGTTGCTCCAAGAAGTTATATACATCCTCATGTAGCTCGTCACGTTGCTTATCCAGTGTAATGACATGCGTAGAGTCTTCATACCATTTAATGTCCTTTAACGTTGATTCTACACCATTATAAATAATGTTAGCACTATCCGTATTAATCATTTCATCATGACGCGCTTGTACAACAAACGTCGGTGCATAAATCATATCAACATTATTACGTACATCAGCAATTAGCTCTTGTAATGCTTTTAATGTATTCATCGGTGTCTGTTGGAATTCCAACATTTCTTGTTCAATTTGCTCTGGTGATTTTTGCTCACGCTTTTTATATTCGCGGGCATATGCCAATATACCTTGGTACATTGTTTCTTCACTCTTAATATACATCGGTGCACACATTGGTACCACACCTAAAACAGGGATTGTATATGCTAATTTCAGAGAAAATACTCCGCCTAGTGACAAACCAACGACAGCAATTTTCTCAAAGCCTTTATCTTTTAAAAGCTGATATGCCTCCGTTACATCTTGCCACCAATCTGTAGGACCTGTATGAACAAGTTCTTCTGGTGGTACGCCGTGTCCTTTATAAATTGGCGCATGACAAGTATAGCCTTTCTTTTCTAAGAAACGCCCTAACATACGTACATCAGCTGAGTTTCCTGTGAATCCATGTAGTAATAAAACAGCGCGGTCTCCACCCTCAAATGTAAATGGTTTCGGAGATGCTAATTTCATCATGTACTTCTCCTCTTTCTCTTCTGTAATCTAGTCGTATTCTTTCTATATCTTAGTGTACCATATTTATATTTCTATAATCTAATTAGAAACTTTTTTCAAATAACAAAATAAAAAAAGAAGAACCATTAGTACAAACTACTAACGCTTCTTCTTTCAATTCTATAAGTTTAAGTACGTAACAGCAATTGTTAATACAAAGAACAATACAGCTAAAACAATTGTAATACGGTTTAATACCGCTTCAATTCCACGTGCTTTTTGCTTACCAAATAATTGCTCTGCACCGCCGGAAATTGCACCTGAAAGACCTGAGCTATTACTAGACTGCATAAGTACCATAACAATCATTAAAATCGATACAATAATAAGTAAAACGGATAATAACGTATGCACTTGGCGTACCTCCTACAAAGATTCAGTTATTTTAACTGTAGCATAAATCCTATAGAAAAGCGAGAGCTATAGAGTCGCTCTCGCTTTTCTTCTATTACATAAACATCATTGCAAATAACGGTCCGAGCAAACATGTCAAAATTGCTGTTAATGTCATTGTTACCGATCCAATAACACCTTCATGTTCGTTATTTTTCATTGCTCTCATAACACCCATAATATGAGAAGCACATCCAAATCCGATACCTTTACCAACCGAGTTTGTAACACGGCTCCATTTTAATAAAATTGGACCTGTAATCGTTCCAGTAATACCTGCGATAACTACGAATGCCGCTGTTAAGGATGGAACACCACCAACTTGTTCAGAAACGCTCATTGCAACCGGCATTGTCACTGATTTTGGTAATGAAGATAAAATTAAACTTTTATCTGTTCCCATAAGTGAGGCAATAGCAAAATCACTCGCAATCGCAACTGTTGTACCTACTAATACTCCGCCCGCAATCGGTACAACATATTTTTGCAGCACATGACGTTGTTTGTAAAGCGGGATTGCAAATGCTACAACACCTGGTCCAAGTAACTTCGCAATCCAGCCACCACCGCTTTCCATATAATGTTGATATGGTATATCAAGCACAATAAATAAGAAAGCCATTAATCCTGTCGCTACAAGCATTGGAATAGTAAATGGTGTTGGAAATAATTGATAGATTTTTTTAGATAATTGATATAATAGCACCGTAAAAAGAACCCAACCGATTCCGATTAATATTTGACTCATCACGACTCTCTTTCCTTTCTATTCGCAAGATATTGCCCTGTATGTCCTGCGACAATGATAATTAAAAACGTACTCGCTACAACTGTAATGAAAAGAGAAATTCCTTTACTCATAAAAAAAGCACCGTAATTCATTAAGCCAAGCGTTGGCGGAATTAATAAAAACGGCATAATAGCGACGAGTGTTTCCGCTCCTAAATCAAACCATTTCACTGGAAGTACTTTTAGGCTAAGTAAAACAAGTAAAAGAAACATCCCAATCAAGCTTCCTGGAATTGGAATATTCAACATTTCTTGCACCCAAGTTCCAACCATATAAAACACATAAAGAGCAGCAATTTGGACAAGGATCTTTGTAAATTTCATGTTCATCATCCCTCATGTTTATACGATCTTCTGTTAATATCTTTATCATAGTATAAATTGTAAAAAGCTGCAATTTATCAACTTGACAACAAAAACCGCCCATGTTATACGCTTACACCCTTGATATGACTGCATTTACAAATGAAATTTAAGTCAAAAACCTTGACCTAATATAAAAAGTTTTTATTTTCTGAATTTATCCCATTACTATTTCAAGAAAACAAACTTTTTTATTCTTCCTATCCGAAAACTTACATATATATAAAGTGAAACTTTAATTAATGGGGGGCTTCATCCCCGCGGATTATTAGCCTTCACCAATCGAGCGTTTACGGGCAGCCCAACCCCCGCATAACTTTTTTGCTTTTTTTGAATTTTAAGGTCGGGGGCTTATTGCCCGTTACTGTGGGGTAAACAAGATAGGTGGTGAACATATGCCCAAAAAAGTTCTTATTTTTTGTGATCCTGGAATCGATGATACGATAGCCCTCCTCCTTGCATTTTATATTGATGAAATTGAAATCGTTGGGATTGTGGCTGATTACGGCAATGTTCCAAAGGAAATGGCCGTACAAAATGCTCATTTTCTGAAGTACGAAACAAAGAATAGGAATATCAAGATATTCGGTGGTTCAGAACGTCCCCTTACTGGTACCCCTCCCGCTTTCTTTACAGATGTACACGGGAAACAGGGACTCGGACCAATTATTCCAAAGGAGAATGTGACTAACGGAGAAATGGAGAATTTTTTTGAAGTTATTCCTCTTATTGAACAGTATAAAGATGAATTAATTATTGTAAGTTTAGGAAGACTTACCTCTCTAGCGATTTTATTTATCTTATGTAAAGAGTTAATGAAGCAAATTAACTCTTACTACGTAATGGGCGGCACCTTTTTACATCCCGGTAATGTTACCCCTATTTCAGAAGCAAACTTCTATGGTGATCCTACTGCCGCTAATATAGTCCTTCAATCTACAGCTAACATGTACATATATCCATTAAACGTCACTCAATATTCCATCATTACACCAGAAATGGCTGAATACATTGAAGCCATAGGAAAAGCGCCACTTGTTAAACCGTTATTCGATCATTATTACTACGGATATTATAAAGATGCCTTACCGCATTTAAAGGGCAGCCCCTTTCATGACACAATGCCAATACTCGCCTTATTCGATAACTCTATGTTCACTTATCATAAGTCACCTATCGTTGTCATGACGGAATCCTATGCACAGGGAGCAAGTATTGGAGAATTTCGCTCTTTAATGGAGCCAAAGCCATTTATTAATTGGCCGAGTCATCAAATTGCAATTGATTTTGATTATAACCGCTTCTTTAAACATTTCATGTCGCTTATGACGGGTGAGCAATTTTAGCATAAAAAAACAGACCGTGATTTCTCACGGTCTGTCGTTATTTTCTACAATTATCGTTTGATGTTGTAGAAAGATTTAATACCATCGTAAACAGCGATTTCGCCTAGTTCGTCTTCGATGCGTAATAATTGGTTGTACTTAGCAATACGGTCAGTACGGCTCATAGAACCAGTTTTGATTTGGCCAGCGTTAGTTGCAACTGCGATGTCAGCGATTGTAGCATCTTCAGTTTCACCAGAACGGTGAGATACAACTGCTGTGTAACCAGCACGTTTAGCCATTTCGATAGCTTCGAAAGTCTCAGTTAAAGTACCGATTTGGTTAACTTTAATTAAGATTGAGTTAGAGATACCTTTTTCGATACCTTCAGCAAGTTTTTGAGTGTTAGTTACGAATAAGTCGTCACCAACTAATTGTACTTTATCACCGATACGCTCAGTTAATAATTTGTGACCATCCCAGTCGTTTTCGTCTAAACCATCTTCGATAGAGATGATTGGGAAGTCTTTGCAAAGCTCTTCGTAGAAATCAACCATTTCTGCAGAAGTTAAGCCAGTACGGCCTTCGCCTGCAAGGTCATATTTACCAGTTTCTTTGTTGTAGAACTCAGAAGAAGCAACGTCCATTCCTAAGAATACGTTCTCGCCAGCTTTGTAACCAGCTTTTTCGATAGCTTCGATGATTACTTCTAGAGCTTCACGGTTAGAACCAAGGTTTGGAGCGAATCCACCTTCGTCACCTACTGCAGTATTAAGACCTTTGTCATGTAATACAGCTTTAAGTGCATGGAATACTTCAGCACCCATACGGATTGATTCTTTGAATGTTGGAGCGCCAACTGGTAAGATCATGAACTCTTGGAAGTCTACGTTGTTATCAGCGTGAGAACCACCGTTGATGATGTTCATCATTGGAGTTGGTAATTGTTTTGCATTGAATCCACCAAGGTAACGGTATAATGGAAGACCTACGAAGTCAGCTGCTGCGTGAGCTACTGCCATAGATACACCAAGGATAGCGTTAGCGCCTAGTTTACCTTTGTTTGGAGTGCCATCTAATTCGATCATAGCACGGTCGATACCAGCTTGGTCAGTTACATCGAAACCAGCGATTTCTGGAGCGATAATTTCGTTAACGTTGTTTACTGCGTTAATAACACCTTTACCAAGGTAACGAGATTTGTCACCGTCACGTAATTCTACTGCTTCGTGCTCACCAGTAGATGCACCACTTGGTACGATAGCGCGTCCGAAAGCGCCGCTTTCTGTGTAAACTTCTACTTCTACAGTTGGGTTACCACGAGAGTCAAGGACTTCGCGAGCATAAACATCAATAATTGTTGACATAATAAATTCTCTCCTTTTTATATAAGCAAATTATTTAATAATTGTTTTACCTGTCATTTCTTTCGGTTGTTCCACATTTAAAAGTGTAAGCATTGTTGGGGCGATATCTCCTAAAATACCACCTTCACGAAGCTCTACATCATTTTTTGTAACGATGAAAGGAACCGGGTTAGTTGTATGAGCTGTCATAGGCCCGCCATCAGCAGTTAACTCCTGATCAGCATTACCATGGTCAGCAGTAATAAGTGCTACACCATCTTTTGCAAGAATTGCTTCTACAACTTTTCCTAAACATTCGTCAGTTGCTTCTACTGCTTTAATTGTTGGTTCCATCATCCCAGAATGGCCAACCATATCACAGTTCGCAAAGTTAAGAATGATAACATCATGTTTATCATTTTCGATTTCATTTACTAAAGCGTCCGTTACTTCGTAAATGCTCATTTCAGGTTTCAAATCATACGTTGCAACCTTTGGTGAGTTAATTAAGATACGCTCTTCTCCTGGGAATTCAGCCTCACGACCACCGCTAAAGAAGAATGTAACGTGCGGATACTTTTCAGTTTCCGCGATGCGAAGTTGCTTTAATCCCGCTTGCGCAACAACTTCACCTAAAGTGTTATCAAGGTTCATTGGCTTAAATGCCACGTAACCATCTACAGTTTCACTGAAGTGTGTCATACAAACGAATTCAGGAATGTGAGGTACTTTTTCACCACGATCGAACTCACGGAAGTCTTCGTTTGTAAATACACGAGCAATTTGAATTGCACGGTCTGGACGGAAGTTATAGAAAATAACTGCATCATCATCATTGATTGTTGCAACTGGCGTGTTATCTTCGTTAACAATTACAGACGGCAATACGAATTCATCATAGATACCGTTCGCATAAGAGTCTTCTACACACTCTTCTGCTGATTTATAAGTAGGGCCTTCACCATTCACCATAGCACTGTAACATTTTTCTACGCGATCCCAACGCTTGTCACGGTCCATGGAGTAATAACGACCAGAGATAGTCGCGAATTGTCCTACACCTGTTTCTTTAATTACTTCATTTGTTGCATCGATATAACCTTTTGCTGTTTGTGGTCCAACATCGCGACCATCTAAGAACGCATGGATATAAACTTTCTCCACGCCTTCTTTTGCTGCTAAGCGAAGAAGAGCAAACATATGGTTCATGTGACTGTGCACACCACCGTCAGAAAGTAAACCGAATAAATGAAGAGCAGTACCTTTTTCTTTCACGCTTTTAATTGCATTTTGGAATGTTTCGTTCTGATCGAACTCACCTTCACGAATTGCAACGTTTACGCGTGTTAAGCTTTGGTATACGATGCGGCCAGCACCGATATTTAAGTGACCAACCTCAGAGTTACCCATTTGACCTTCTGGAAGACCTACTTCCTCACCACAAGCTGTAAGCGTTGTATGAGGGAATTTGTTCCAGTAACCATCAAAATTAGGTTTCTTAGCTTGTGCTACAGCATTCCCATGAGTTTCTTCACGAAGTCCGAAACCGTCAAGAATGATTAAAGCTGTTGGCTTTCTCATTTTACCGCCCCCAGAAGACCTAAGAACGAAGCAGGCTCTAAGCTAGCACCGCCAACTAAAGCGCCGTCGATGTCAGATTGTGCCATATACTCTTTAATGTTTTCTGGTTTTACGCTACCGCCGTATTGAATACGAACAGCTTCTGCAGCTTCTGGAGAAACAGCTTCTGCAACAACTTTACGGATGTGCGCACATACTTCGTTTGCATCTGCAGAAGAAGATGATTTACCTGTACCGATAGCCCAGATTGGCTCATAAGCGATAACAGTTGCTTTAACTTGCTCTTCTGTTAAACCTGCAAGTGCTTTTGTCACTTGACCTGCTACTAGATCAAATGTTTTTCCGCTTTCGCGCTCTTCTAAAGTCTCACCACAACATACGATTGGTGTTAAACCATGTTCAAATGCTGCAAGAGTCTTTTTGTTTACTGATTCGTCTGTTTCAGCAAACATTTCACGACGCTCAGAGTGGCCAAGTACTACGTAGCCTACTTTTAAGTCGCTAAGTGCTACTGGGCTAATTTCGCCAGTGAATGCACCATTTTTTTCGAAGTGCATGTTTTGTGCACCTACTTGTAAGTCCGTTCCTTCAGTTGCCGCTACTAAGCGCTCTAAGAATAGAGCTGGAGAGCAAACTACTGCATCAACAGCTGAAGCTGCTGGGATTTGACCTTTAACTTCCTCTACGAAGCTAACTGCTTCAGATAGAGTTTTATTCATTTTCCAGTTACCTGCGATAATTGGTTTACGCATGCTTTGCACCGTCCTTTTTCTTTGGCTGCTACTTATTTGTCGTTAAGACAAACTACACCTGGAAGCTCTTTACCTTCCATGAATTCTAATGACGCACCGCCGCCAGTAGAAATGTGGCTCATTTTATCAGCCATACCGAATTTTTCAACAGCTGCTGCAGAGTCACCACCGCCGATAACAGAGTATGTATCTTCTGCATCTGCTAATGCTTGTCCTACTGCTTTTGTACCTTCTGCGAATGGAGTCATTTCGAATACACCCATTGGTCCATTCCATACAACAAGCTTAGAGTTTTTAATTACATCTGCATAAATTTCACGTGTTTTAGGACCGATGTCCACGCCTTCCCATGTAGAAGGAATAGAGTCGATACCAACGATTTGAGTTGTTGCAGTTTCAGAGAATTCCTCTGTGATTACAACATCAACTGGCATGTAGAAGTTTACGCCTTTTTCTTTTGCAAGTTGCATAAATTCTTTAGCTAGTTCAATCTTGTCGTCTTCACATAGAGATAGACCAATTTCATGACCTAAAGCTTTAACGAATGTGTAAGCAAGTCCGCCACCGATGATTAAGTTATCTACTTTGTCTAATAGATGACGAATTACACCGATTTTATCTTTTACTTTCGCACCACCAATGATAGCTGTGAATGGACGTTCTGGGTTAGAAAGTGCTTTACCAAGTACATCTAACTCTTTTTCCATTAATAAACCAGATACTGCTGGTAGGTAGTCTGCGATTCCTGCTGTAGAAGCGTGAGCACGGTGAGCTGCACCGAATGCATCGTTTACGAAGATATCAGCAAGAGCTGCAAATTCTTTCGCAAGTTCTGCATCGTTCTTTTCTTCGCCCGCATAGAAACGTACGTTTTCAAGAACTAATACGTCGCCTTCGTTCATTGCTGCAACCATTTCTTGTGCAACTGGTCCGAATGCTTCGTCTGCTTTTTTAACATCTTTACCAAGAAGCTCGCCTAAACGTGCTGCTACTGGAGTAAGACGTAATTCTTCTACTGCTTGACCTTTTGGACGGCCTAAGTGGCTTGCTAAAATAACTTTCGCACCTTGCTCTACTAAATATTGAATTGTAGGAAGAGCTGCACGGATACGAGTTTCATCTGTAATTTTGCCTTCTTTCATAGGTACGTTGAAATCAACGCGGCAAAATACACGCTTACCTTTTAAATCTACGTCACGAATTGATTTTTTGTTCATTGGATTTCCCTCCGACTACTAGTTAGGATTGACAAAACCCATTCAAAAGCTTAACACATTTGCTTCTAAAACGAAAGAAGAGAGAGAGGGAACAAACCCTCTCCCTCGTTTTGTCATTGATTGCTTATATACTTAAGAATTAAAGACCTTTAGAAGTCATGTATGCAGCTAGGTCTACTACGCGGTTAGAGTAACCAGTTTCGTTATCGTACCAAGAAAGTACTTTAACCATGTTACCTTCCATTACCATTGTAGATAATGCATCGATTGTAGAAGAAGCTGTACATCCGTTATAGTCGATAGATACTAATGGCTCTTCGCTGTATCCAAGGATACCTTTTAATTCGCCTTCAGCTGCTGCTTTGAATGCTGCGTTTACATCTTCAACTGTTACTTCTTTGTCAAGTTCAACAACTAAGTCAACAAGAGAAACGTTAGCAGTTGGAACACGTACAGCGCCACCATTTAATTTACCTTTAAGTTCTGGTAATACTAATGCTACAGCTTTAGCAGCACCAGTAGATGTTGGGATCATGTTTTCAGCTGCTGCACGAGCACGACGTAAATCTTTGTGTGGTAAGTCTAAGATTTGTTGGTCGTTAGTGTAAGAGTGAATTGTTGTCATCATTCCGCGTTTTACGCCGAATTTTTCGTTTAATACTTTAGCGAATGGAGCTAGACAGTTTGTAGTACAAGAAGCGTTAGATACTACATTGTGGTTAGCTGCATCGTATTGTTCGTGGTTAACACCCATAACTACAGTGATATCTTCGTCAGAAGCTGGAGCTGAGATGATAACTTTCTTAACTGATCCACCTAAGTGTTTCTCAGCGTCTGATTTTTTAGTGAAACGGCCAGTAGATTCTACTACTACTTCTACTCCGTAGTCGCTCCATGGTAATTGAGCTGGGTCACGCTCAGCGATAACTTTAATTTCTTTACCGTTAACAACGATGCTGTTTTCGTTAGCAGATACTTCTGCATTTAAAGTTCCGTGAACTGTGTCATATTTTAAAAGGTGAGCTAATGTTTTAGCATCTGTTAAGTCGTTGATTGCTACTACTTCTACCTCAGAGTTGTTAAGAGCTGCGCGGAATACGTTACGTCCGATACGTCCAAATCCATTAATACCAATTTTAGTCATTTGAATTTCCTCCTTGGGGGATTATATTAAAGGGTAATACCCTTTGTTAATTGTTTTGCTGCACCTTCATCTGTAATTAGAATTGAAGTGTGCCCTTGCTTTATTACAGCCTGTATTGCCTTTGCCTTTGAAGAACCTCCAGCGACTGCAACAACGTGAGATACATTTTGTAAATCTTCAAGTTGCATACCAACTGTTCTTACTTTATGAACAACATTTCCTTGTTCATTAAAGTAGTAACCGAAAGCTTCGCCAACTGCTTCGTTTGCTTGAATCTTTAACCAATCTGCTTCCGAAGTACTTCTGCGACGTGCCATTGTTAACGCATCACCGATTCCATGAATGACGATATTGGAAGATCGAATCAACTCAAGAACTTCTTTCACGGAGGGCTCTGTCACAATAGACGCATATGCTTCGCTACTAACATGGTCTGGAACATACAATAAGCGATAATTACTCATCGTATTTTGCGCCATCTTGGCACAAATGGTATTGGCTTCTAATTCAACACCTTCTCCAATTCCACCACGTGCTGGGACAAACAGCATATGTAAATCTTTGCAATCAAGTTGCATCATGTCCGCAGCAGCAGCTAGCGTAGTTCCTCCAGCCACAGCAACGATATTATTCGCTGTCAGACGGTCTTTTATACAAGTCACACAAGCACGGCCCATCTCCAGTTTGACCCACGGCGATTCATCACTATCACCAGGGACAACGAAAACTTCATCCAAGTCTAATGTTTCCTTAAGTTGCTTTTCTAAAACCTTTAACCCGGAAATTTCTTTCATAAAGTCTTCCAAAGCAAGAACTAAAGCTGTTCCTTCTTCTGTCAAAGTCATTCCAGAAGAAGCGACGTGAACTAAGTTTTGTTCTTTCAAAACTTGAACTTCACTTCGCAATACTCGTTCTGTCATACCGAGACTTGCTGATAAGTTTCTTCTTCCAATCGGCTGCATGAGCCTAATGTATTGAAGAATTTGCATTCTCGTTTGCATAACAGGTAGCAGATCAGGTAATAATTTTTTTGTGTTCTGAATCCATGAGCGCATATCTTTTCTCCTCACTACATTGGTTCATTTTTCCCTTGTGGTCATTTTTCGTCCCGTAGTGACATTTTGTGTCCCACATAGGTTAAAAAAATAATCCCTGCTACGTGTATTATTGTAACAGGAGATAGAAACTTATTCAACTCTTAACTGCATTCTTTATATAGTTTATTATGACACCTTTGTGAATGTTACCATATTCTACTTGTTTTCCGCCTATTTCTACAACCGGAATCATTAAATGATATTTTTCTAAAAGGTCATTATCTTCATATATATCTATTTCCTCGATTTGAAAAGAATATTCACATTGTACTTCTTGTAAAACTTGTTTCGCCTGCACGCAAAGACCACAATCTACTTTTGTATATAGTACAACTTTCATCTTCTTCACCTATCCGATCGTTTTTCGTAATGATGAAGCTGGGATATGCATTTGTTCTCTATACTTCGCCACTGTTCTTCGAGAAATAACAATTTCATGCTCTTCTTCTAATAATTTTGAAATCTTTTGATCTGAGAGTGGCTTTTTCTTGTTCTCTGCTTCCACAAGCGTTTGAATAAACTGTTTCACTCGCTTCGTTGAAACTGCCTCATCCTCTGTCGTCGAAACTGCATTACTAAAGAACGATTTCATCTCAAATAAACCGTGTGGTGTTTGCACATACTTATTTCTTGTTGCACGACTAATCGTAGACTCATGCACACTTAACTCTTCCGCCACCTCTTTTAAAGCGAGTGGCTTCAAATACGCTGGACCTTCCCAAAAGAAATCACGTTGTTTTTCCATAATAATCGTCATCACTTGCAGAAGTGTTTGTTTTCTCTGTTTCAAACTGCGCATAATCCATTGCACATGCTGATACTTTTCTGAAACGTAAGATGCTACTTCACTTTCACTATTATTAAGAAGTGCACTGTACTCAGAGTGAATTTCAATTCTCGGCATATTTCTCTCATTCATCTGTAAAACGAGGCGATCGCCTTCTTTTTTCACTGCCATGTCAGGCACAATATACAGTGGTTTATCCGAAGAATACGCAAGGCCTGGTTTCGGCTGCAATGATGTAATACAGTTCACCGCCGATTGTAATTCTTCATTACTACACTTCAGCACATGAACGAGCTTTCGCCAATCCTTCTTCACGAAATAAGCAAAGTGCTCCTCTACAATATCTTCCGCTAATCCATCTCTTCTTTGTAAGCGCTTCAATTGTAAAATTAGACATTCCTGAATATTACGTGCCCCTACCCCTGCCGGCTCAAGTGATTGGACAATCTCTACAGAGCGATCGACTACATGAAGCGGTGCAGAAAGGAGATCTGCTAACTCTTCATTCGTTTCTTGTAAATACCCATTTCCATCCATGTTCATAATAATGAAAGAAGCTACTTTTCGCTCTTCTTCTTCTATTTTATAATACTGTATTTGATTTAATAAATGTTGCTGAATCGTCATGGAATCCACACTGTAGATTTCCATCTGATTCTCGACTTGTTTGCTGGTACTTTTACTTTTGTTAGAGCTCTTCTTCTTCTCCCTCTCAAAACCACCTAACTCAATAAGGGGATTCTCTAACGATTGCTCATACAAAAACTCCGATAATTCTTGTACATTATACTGAAGCATTGTAATCGCTTGCCTTAACTCTTGTGTCATTGCCAAACGTAAGCTTTGTTCTTGTAAAAGACTTGCCTTCAAACTAATCTCCCCCTTGTTTCTATTGTACAATAAGTTTGGTAAAAGGAGAATCCTATCGCAGACACCCATTCCAAAATATTATTAATTTATATGTATTAATGAGATTTACAACTTACAACCGAAATTTGAATAATATTGAAAGAAAATAATAGTGCACAAAAATTAGAACCACATACTAATAGTAAATCTTATCACTAGATATAACAATAGAGAAATAAAAAAGAAGATAGAATAAAACTCTATCTTCTCGTGTATAAAACAATAAAATTTCATAGAAAACAATAAATCTTTAACTATAAATATTGAAAGAACTAAATTTATAACGTAAAATTTTCCATTATATACAACAATTAGAACGGGAGATGAATCATGCAAAAAACACTTCGAAGTATACCTTCATTAGGAGTTAACCTGGCATCATGTATCATTCTGCTAATCATGTGTTGGAGTATCTTTCAACAACAAGATTTGGCATTTAGTCCTTTTATCATCTTTGGGATATGTACTTTCATCATTTTCATATATGCCCTCGTTTTCTTAACAAGAAATATAAGCACAAAAAAATACGTCTATACGATAAGCATCGTTTATCTACTGATATCTATCATAATTATTAAATTAGTCCCTTCTTCTCCAATTTCTGATTTTCAGTACATGTTGGATGGAGCTAAAGAATTAGCCGCTGGCAACATGAAAGCCATTAAGGATAATCAGTACTTCTTTTGGAATACTACTCAGTTGGGCTTTACAATTTACGAGGCACTTGTTCTTACATTAACCTCACATAGTTACTTTGCCTTACAGTTCTTGAATATTGTGTATACATTGCTAACAGGTTTAGCTATTTTTTACATAGCTAAACACCGATTAAACAATGAAATCTTCGGGCGATTTGGTTTCATTTTATACGTAACATCTATTAACTTATTTTTACTAGTCCCTGTGCTCACAAATCAGCATCTTTCTATGATGTTGTTTTCTTGGGGAACGTATCACCTATTAGCACGCGATGAAAATAAAAATTACATAAATATGGTTTTTGGTGGTCTGCTATTCGCTTTAGGAAATATTATTTATCCTATTGGGATCCTATTTTTAATAGCTGCCGGGCTTTTCCTTTTATTCTTTCACAGCAATATTTTAAAAAGGAATTTCATTTCTTCTATAACATTTATTTCTACATACTTAGTTATCTTATATACTTTAGCCTATATTCCTGTAATGCTTAATATTTCACATAACCCAATAACCAATGCGGATTCTGGCTGGAAATTTGTTATAGGCTTGAATAAAGAATCTAACGGCCAATATTCCTTAGAGGACTTCGCTAAATTAAGACAAAGTATTGTCGATTTTGATATAGAGGAACATAATCGAATTCAAAAACAATTAATTAAAGAAAGAACCGAAAATTTAACCGACCTTATCCCTCTTATGAACAAAAAAAATATTATTATGTGGGGTAGTCCAACGGATTCTTATGCATATATCCCTATAAATGATATCGCCAGAAATACTATCAACGATGTTTCATTTATAAAACTAGACTTTATACACTATGTATCGATTATGTTGCTGAGTATGGGTTCTGTCTTTATTTTTCTTTTCAGTTCTCCATTTAAAAATTTAAACATGAAGTATTTTCAAATTCTGATTATCGGTGCTTTTCTCATTTACTTAGTGACTGAAGTTCAAATTCGTTATCGCTATTTCTTCTTCCCGATCTTCATTATACTTGCAGCCTTTACTTTGCAATATATAATGAATTTATCATTATTTAAAATGAATAAAGCGCAAGCTGGTTCAACGGCATCCACTGATTCATAACCCTTACCAATCTGGTATTTACGGGACAAACAATACAATTATGAATAAAAAAATCCCTAACTCACAACGATGTAAGTTAGGGATTTTTAACGCGCCCAGAGGGATTCGAACCCCCGGCAGACGTGGTACCGGAAACCACCGCTCTATCCGACTGAGCTATGGGCGCATGATTATAAAATATACTTCATTTTCTCTTCATAATAATAGCAATAAAAACCATTTAAATCAATAAAAACTCTTTGATAACACATTGTACGTACGCTTTTTCCTGCATAAAAACGCCCCCTAATTTCTACATTTAGGAGGCAATTCTTAACCATCTTATTTATCTAGTTTCTTTTTAATCCCTTTTGGAATTTCATTTGGCTGTACTTCTTGGTATGTTTCAATAATATTCACCTTTTATTTTAACCTTTACATATGCCCCTTCTCTAAGTCCACGCGGCGCATAAAACTTAACATCTCTTTCTTCACCCGAAGCGGATTAACCAGTAAATTTATAGTCTCCAGCTACCTCTCCAACTGTGGATAATCGACCGGATTCTTTCGCTTTTACATATACAAAGTCTTCTTTCACAAGCGGATTATATGTATCAATCACCTCATTATGAGAAAAGCTTGCCAAACCAATAACTAATATAAAAATTCCAATTAAACCCATTTCCCTCTCCTTAATATATCCTTTTAACTTGCTTTACGTTCTTTATTCTAGGAGAAAAAGTTTTTCCACTATCGCTTCCCCTTACATATTCATTACAAAATTGTAATCTACACGTGTAATACACCTAAATTTTCCAATCATAAATTCACCTCAACTCACAAATTATAATCTTTGAATTGATATTCCAAAGGGGGCTTCATTCAATGACTGTAATTACAAAACTAAAGCAAACTGTTTCTGGATTAAAAAGTGCACAAGCTAGCTTAGAGGGATTCGCTCTTGATACGGATAACCAACAAGCAAAGCAACTTTTCCAAACAGCTGCAGAGCAAACGCAAACTATTATTGATTCTTTAAACCCACGCGTTGAAGAAGTCCAACAAGAAGAACCACAATATTCACAGCAATAACCGAAAGTACCATTTCATCTAATGGTACACAATGTGAGAAAAAGGGTGATATGCAATCATCCTTTTTCTCGCATTACATAATGCAATAGAAATGGAATGATTATAATGCGAAAACTTGGAATCATAACCGCGTTATTTATGCTGCTATTCGGTTCACTTACCGGATGTGATAATAGCCCGTTAGATAAAAAGGTAAAGAAAGAAGAAGCGAAGCGAACAGATGAGAAAAAAGGTCCTAAATTAACAAAAATGAGTACAGAATCCTTTAATCAATCTATATCGCAAGACGCTAAGAAAAAAGCTCTTGGTATCGAAGGAATTATAGAAGCTACCGCAGTTAATACAAATTTAGATCTTTACATAGCCATCAAACCTGAACATCACGAAAGATTTGGTTTAAAACCTTTACGAAGTAAATTAAAAAAGAAACTAAGTGATGAAAATCCTACTTTCGATATTCGTGTAAGTACAGACAAAAAGATCTTTATGCTCATAGAAGAACTTGAAAACAAAATTAAGAAAAAGAAAGTAAGTAACGACGGCATCAAAAAACAATTGAAACTCATTCAATCAGAAATGGGATCTAATATTTAAGCTTTCTAATAGAGAAGGAAGGATTCAAATGTCTAGTAAAGATAAAAACTTAACACCTGTACAACAAGAATATAAAAAATTCGAACAACAGCGCGAACCAAAACGCCCCGTTTTAAAAAATTGTATAAAAGCTTTTTTCGTCGGCGGATTCATTTGTCTAATAGGCCAACTGATTTCTACCTTTTATATTACGTATTTTGATTTCACTGAACGCTCTGCCGGGAACCCTACCGTTGCAACTCTTATTTTTATCTCCATGCTACTTACGGGATTTGGCGTCTACGATCGCCTTGGACAATTTGCTGGTGCTGGTACCGCAGTTCCCGTTACTGGATTTGGTAACTCTGTTATTGCCGCATGTATTGAACACCGTACAGAAGGATTCGTTCTTGGCGTTGGTGGTAACATGTTTAAACTAGCAGGATCAGTCATCTTATTTGGCGTATTTTCCGCTTTCGTCATCGCACTTATTAAAACGATTCTCGTTCAATGGGGAGGGTTATAAATGTTACAAGGACACCGAACATGGGTATTCGAAAACAAACCAGTTATTATTTCAACAGGTGTAATCGGTGGCCCCTTTGAGGCAAAGGGGAAAATCCCTGAAGACTTCGATACCCTTCATGAAGATTTATGGCTCGGACAAGATTCCTACGAAAAAGCACATAAAATTTTGTTTGAAGAAGCTTGTAGCCGTGCTACAGAAAAAGCGAGACTTAGGAAAGATGATATTCAATTCGTTCTCGCTGGAGATTTAATTAACCAAATTACGCCTACTAGCTTTGCATGCCGCACACTTGGCACACCTTATCTCGGATTATTTGGTGCTTGCTCTACTTCTATGGAAGGTTTAGCGCTCGGTGCAAGTATCGTAAATGCAAAAGGCGCAAAATATTTATTAACTGGAGCTTCAAGCCATAACGCTGCTGTGGAAAAACAATTTCGTTATCCAACTGAATATGGTGGTCAAAAACCTCCTACGGCCCAGTGGACAGTAACTGGTGCGGGCGCAGCTATTTTAAGCGATACAGGACATGGCCCAAGAGTAACTTCCGCCACAATTGGGCGCATTGTTGATATGGGATTAACTGATCCATTTAATATGGGAGGTGCAATGGCCCCTGCTGCTGTCGATACAATTGAAGCTCATTTAAGAGAAAGAAATCTTGATGCATCTCACTATGATTTAATCGTAACAGGAGACCTCGGACATGTTGGACGCGAAATTGCTTATGACTTACTACATAAACATGGGACAAAAGTAACGAGTGAACAATTTCAAGACTGCGGACTACTCATTTATAGAGAAGGTCAACCTGTAATAGCCGGCGGAAGTGGTCCAGGCTGTTCAGCGACAGTCGTATACGGTCACTTATTAAACCGAATGAAAAGAGGAGAATTCAAAAAAATACTTGTCGTTGCGACAGGCGCTTTACTATCTCCACTTACATTCCAACAAGAAGAAACGATTCCGTGTATCGCCCACGCCGTTTCGATTGAATTTGGAGGTGCAACGCAATGATTTTCTTCTGGGCTTTTGTAATCGGTGGACTTATATGTGTAATTGGACAACTTATGTTTGATGTTGGCAAACTAACACCAGCTCATACAATGGCAACACTCGTTGTTGCTGGAGCTATATTAGACGGATTCAATTTGTATGAACCACTAATTGATTTCGCCGGGGCTGGGGCAACTGTACCTATTACAAGCTTTGGAAACGCCCTCGTTCACGGCGCGATGGAAGAAGCTGCAAAACATGGAATCGTCGGCGTAATTACTGGTATGTTTAAAGTAACGAGCGCAGGTGTATCCGCAGCGATTATTTTCGGCTTCATTGGAGCATTACTATTTAAACCGAAAGGATAAGAGGTGTTTGCATGACTGTTATCGCTAGCGTAAAAACTTGTCTTGCTAGTTTAAGGGGCGCTCAAGCAAGTTTAAGCTCCCTTTCATTAAATTCACAGGATGAAGAATCAAAACGCGTATTTCATGAATGTATGTTAGAAATGGACAGCGTCATCGCTGATGTAAAAGATAGAGTTTCAGTATTAGAACGTGAAGAACCTCAATATAAAGGGTTTTAAGTAGACTGGAGGAAATGACTATGTCTCACCTGCCCGAATGGACACTCGTTATTCTTCGCTCTGTATTCATATTAATCATTTTATTCGCTATTACGAAATGGTTAGGGAAAAGACAGATCTCTCAGCTCTCCTTTTTTGAATACATAGCCGGAATGACAATCGGTGACATCGCTGCCCAAGTATCTACAGGGCTCGATTCAAAATTTTTCCACGGCGTCTTTGCGATACTCATTTTCGCTGTGGTACCTTTTTTCACAGGAATCCTCTCCTTAAAGAACAAAACAGCTCGGGACTTCTTTGAAGGGAAATCTACCGTATTAATAAAAGATGGAAAAGTACTCGAAGATAACTTAAAGAAAGAAAAATATACAAGTGACGAATTACTTGAACTACTCCGAGGAAAAAATGCATTCAGCGTAGCGGATGTTGAATTTGCTGTACTAGAACCGAGCGGTGAATTAAATGTATTATTAAAGAAAGATCGCCAACCACTTACAGCAAAAGACGTAGGTTTAAAAGTACCAAACGAGAAGGAACCACAAACTGTTATTATGGATGGAAATGTACTAGATGAACCTCTGTCATCAAGCGGGCATAACCGCGCTTGGCTACATTCAGAATTAGAAAAGCTCGGCGTTGTCATTGAAAATGTTTTTCTCGGTCAAGTTGACTCATACGGGCAACTTACTATCGACATTTATAATGACAAACTCCAAATGCCTTCTCCTCAAAACAAACCTTTATTATTGGCATCTTTAAAAAAATGTCATGCTGACCTTGAGCTATTTTCTTTAGAAACAAAATCGAAATCAGCAAGCGAAATGTATAGTAAAAACGCGAAACAAATCGAAAAGATTTTAAATAGAGTAACCTATCTTTTAAAAGAATAAATATCGAAAGAACGCTTCAATCAAAAGGCGTTCTTTTCTTTTTTTCTACAGTTTTCATGACGTTTAAATTTATGTAATTCGGTTATGATGTTGAAGATACATAAGCAGGGAATTTTAAAAACATAGCGAATATTTCATGGTACAACTACATATTTTTTTGATTTAAAGTGGTTTCGTTTGACCTTTATTGACCATAATTGTATTATAAGACTAAGAAAGCTTTAGAAGGAGGAAATAACAGATGAATTTAATTCCTACAGTAATTGAACAAACAAATCGTGGAGAACGCGCTTACGATATTTACTCTCGACTATTAAAAGACCGCATCATTATGCTTGGTAGTGCAATTGATGACAACGTAGCTAACTCAATTGTTTCCCAGCTTTTATTCTTGGAATCTCAAGATCCAGAAAAAGATATTCACATCTACATCAATAGCCCTGGTGGTTCTATCACAGCAGGTATGGCAATTTACGATACAATGCAGTTTATTAAACCACAAGTATCAACAATCTGTATCGGTATGGCTGCATCTATGGGTGCATTCTTACTTGCAGCAGGTGAAAAAGGAAAACGTTTCGCTCTTCCTAACAGTGAAGTAATGATTCACCAACCACTTGGCGGAGCACAAGGTCAAGCGACTGAAATCGAAATCGCTGCAAAACGTATCCTATTCTTACGTGAAAAATTAAACCAAATTCTTGCTGACCGCACAGGTCAACCACTTGAAGTACTACAACGCGACACAGACCGCGACAACTTCATGACAGCAGAAAGAGCTTTAGAATACGGCTTAATTGATAAGATCTTTACAAATCGTTAATAGATTTAAAGCGGAAGCGGCTCGTTCAGAATCGCAGGGCGATGGAGCCCCTGATTCCGAGAGGCGCTTTTTGCCTCGAATGAAGGGGCGAAGCGACCGGAGATTCTAGCCGCTGGAGCTGGATGCACTTAAAAGCAGAAGCGCCCTATTACAGGGCGCTTTTTTATTATCATGCCCTCCGTCTGTATACCCATCCCGGTATTCCCCTAAATATATCAACGATTTTTCAATTATATCGAACAAAACTCAAATTATATCAACGATTTTTTTAATATATCAACGGTTCGACACAACATATCGATTTACCGACAATCTACGACAAGGACAAACCAGCTACATACCCCCTATCCCGCAAACTCCCCTTAAGTAAACAGCAAAAACAAAAAAGCTATCGCACATGCGCGATAGCCATTTTATTGTACATATGCAGCTAATGCTTCTAAAGCCTCTTCTGCATCTGAACCTTCTGTTGTAATTGTTATCATGCTACCAGTTCCGATTGCTAAGCTCATAATCCCCATTATGCTCTTTGCATTTACTGTCTTTCCATCTTTCTCGATAAAGATATCTGCATGAAAGCGATTTGCCTCTTGTACAAACAACGCAGCCGGACGTGCTTGCAAGCCGTTTTTTAATGAAACTTTAACCTGTTTTTGAACCACAGCTCCATTTCCCCTTTAACCTCTTATTTTTTTGCTATCGTTTCCCCCGCGCGTAATTTCTCTGCAATATCATCGATTTTACGCAAACGATGATTAATACCCGATTTACTAATTTTCCCCCCGGATACCATCTCACCTAACTCTTTCAATGTTACATCTTGATAATCTCTTCGTAGTTGCGCAATTTCTCTTAGTTTATCTGGCAAAATATCTAGACCAACTGACTCATCAATATAGCGGATATTTTCAATCTGCCTTAGCGCTGCACCAATTGTCTTATTTAAATTAGCTGTTTCGCAGTTCACTAGTCGATTCACTGAATTACGCATATCACGAACAATTCGAATATCTTCAAATCTTAAAAGTGCGTTATGAGCACCTATAATATTTAAAAATTCCGTAATTTTTTCTGCTTCTTTCAAATACGTAATGTACCCTTTTCTTCTTTCCAACGTCTTACTATTTAAATCAAATCCGTTCATCAGTTCACATATAGCATCATTATGTTCCTTATATAACGAAAAGATCTCTAAATGATAAGATGATGTTTCTGGGTTATTTACTGAACCACCTGCTAAAAATGCACCTCGTAAATACGATCGTTTACAACATTTCTTCTCAATTAATTCTTGTGATATATTTCGAATAAATGAAAAGTCGTCCCGGACAATATGGAGATCTGCTAATATTTCACGAGACTTCTCAACAAGCCGCACAATATATACATTATTTTTCTTCAATCGCATTTTTTTACGAACAAGTAATTCTACCGTTACGTCATATCCTTTTTTCAAAAGCGTATAAATCCTTCTTGCAATTGCCGCATTTTCCGTTTGAATATCGATAGATAGACGACGATTTGAAAAAGAAAGCGACCCGTTCATTCGAAGTAATGCTGATAATTCTACTTTCTCACAGCATTCCTTCACCTCAAGATTCGTCAACTCTTTCTTTGTTTCCGATGCAAATGACACAGTCAACACCTCCTTATACGATTATTATGGAACAAAAATCTTGTCCTATATGAATGAGGAGCGTTACCTCAAAACGAGGTAACGCACATTTATAACAGTGAATATAAAATAGAAGCTAACTTTAACGTATCATGCCTTACAACACGCTCATCATACTTCGCTAATCTATCTTGAATGACATCAATATTATTTTCAGTAAAACGCTCTTCATCCACTACAACTGGTGTCGACATTTCTTCCTCGTATAACTTGCGTAATTCACAAGGAATATCACGATTATTTACAATTGCAGTATCGATAAATGGTTGCCCTAAATGATCATGTAACGCCTGCACATGATCAAACGCAGTATACCCCATCGTTTCACCCGCTTGTGTCATAACATTACATACATATACCTTCTTTGCTTTTGCAGCAAGAACAGCGTCCCCAATTTTATTAACAACTAAATTCGGCAATATACTCGTATACAAACTTCCTGGACCGAAAACAAGTAAATCAGCTCGTTTAATCTCAGCTAACGTTTCATGTAACGGCTCTACATCTTCTGGAGTTAAAAAGACACGGTTAATCTTCTTTCCGAAATACGGAATCTTTGATTCACCTGTTACAATTTCTCCATCCTCTAGTTCCGCATGCAGTACTGCACTTTGATTCGCTGCTGGTAATACACGTCCTCTGACATTTAATACTTTACTCGTTTCTGTAATTGCATGGAAAAAGTCTCCTGTAATCGAGGTCATACCTGCCAATAACAGATTTCCTAACGCATGACCTTTCAGTCCGTCTCCCGTTGTGAAACGATGCTGAAATAAAGCTTCCACCAGGGGCTCTACATCCGACAGTGCAACAAGTACGTTACGAATGTCACCTGGGGGTGGAATTTCTAGCTCATCACGTAATCTACCTGAACTGCCACCATCATCAGCGATTGTAACAACTGCTGTAATATCAACAGGATATTGCTTTAATCCTCTTAATAAAACAGAGAGTCCAGTTCCTCCTCCCATGATGACAATTTTAGGTTTTCTCTCTTTTTTCATCCCCTAATGGCCCTTTCTCTTCTCCACATCACGATGAGATACATGAACGCTATACTCTGGTTTCAAATGTTTCCCAAGGTACTCTGTAAGCGTAACAGAACGATGCTGTCCACCTGTACATCCAATTGCAATTACAAGTTGACTTTTGCCTTCTCTTTTATAATGAGGCAGCATGAAAGTAATGAGATCTATCAGTTTCTCTAAAAACTTATGTGTCTCATTAAATTTCAGTACATACGACGAAACTTCTTCATCTAGTCCTGTTAATGGCTTCATATGTGGAATGTAATATGGATTTGGTAAAAAACGAACATCAAATACTAAATCTGCATCAATTGGAATACCGTACTTAAATCCAAAGGACATAACATTTACACGAAATGCTTGCTCAGTTTCAGTAGAAAACAAATGAACAATTTTTTCACGTAATTCTTTCGGTTTTAAATCCGATGTATCAAGCACAATATTCGCTCGTGCCTTCATATCTGTTAATAAACTACGCTCCGCTTCGATTCCCTTTAACGGCAAACCAGTCGGCGCAAGCGGATGCGAACGTCTCGTTTCTTTATAACGAGTTACAAGCGTACTATCTTTCGCATCTAAAAATAAAATATGAGGAATAATCCATGTACGTTCTGATAAATCATCAAGCGCTCCCCATAAATGTTCGAAAAACTCTCGGCCACGTAAATCAACGCCAAGCGCTACTTTATTCATTTTCCCTTTTGAATCCGACATAAGCTCAATAAACTTCGGCAATAACATCGGCGGTAAATTATCTACACAAAAATATCCTAAATCTTCAAAACTTTGTAAAGCTACTGTTTTTCCGGCTCCAGACATTCCTGTAATAATCACCATTTTTATATCATTATTCTCTGTCATCGTATCCTCTCCTTGGCAATTTAACTCGGATCTAATCGATATGAAAGCAGCTCAAAATCTGGGGTATATACAAATGTACCGTAGATTATACCATTCCCTTTAATTAAATAATCAATAATGTGATAATCTCCTGGCGCCATTGCTAAATCATCAATCTTATCAAATGTATGCCAACCAATGATGCCTTCTTCGCTCTCTAGTTTGTTTTCTCCTGCAAAATCTGTCGCTAAAAAGGAGAACATCATCCATTCAGAAACAACTTTATCACCTTCTTGGATGACAAAGGTGAAGACCCCTTTTAACGCTGGGTTCTTTAAATAAATACCTGTTTCTTCACGATACTCGCGAACAACGGAATCTCTTACTGTCTCACCACGCTCCATCTTCCCGCCTGGTGCAACCCACCAATTTCGGCGAGGTTTTTGGAGTAAGAGTACTTCATTATCTCTAATTAACACACAGTTTGTCACTCTTTGCATGTTTCTTCACCTCAGCTACTTGCAGCAAAATTTATCACTGCATACTCATTTCATTATACTATCAAAAACAGTTTGCTACAACGAAGGAGCCAGTCCTCTTTCGCTAAACACATAGTCCTCAACAATTGTAAAAAAGCTTTCTATAACAAGCAATCTAAATGCTTGCAATTACAATGAATCACACATAAAAATCCCCTTAACGATTTTTATCGCTAAGGGGATTACATTCTTTATTTCTTACCGAAATAAGTAACAATCGTAAATCCTAAAATGAAGGTAATGATCGAACTTACAATTGAAAATCCGCCAGTTGGAATACCAGGGAAAACAATTACAATCGAACCGATAACAAGTCCAATAATTACTGCAAATGTCATATTTTTATAACGATCTAATAAAAAGCTAATTCCTTTACTACTTACAACAAATCCGACCATAACACCAGCACCAATAACCATAATTAATGGTAAATTAAGTGTAGTTAAAGCGTTAATTGCCGTTGGATAAACACCAATAATTAATAAAATAAACGATCCGCTAATTCCAGGAAGGAGCATAGCCATACTAGCCATCCATCCTGCGAAAAATAAACCGATTGCATTTAAAATTGTTAACGTCGTAATTGGATCTGCTGCCTTATCTGGCTTAAAGAACGCTGTTATCGCAACAAGAATAGCTGCAATTATTAATAAAGCGATGTGCTTACCTTTAAACGTCGCCTTTGCATCAGCTTCTCTCATTAACATCGGTAATATACTAATAATTAAACCGAGGAAGAAAAATTGAGTCGGTTCATAATGATTTGCAAGTAAATATTTAATAACGTGACTTAACGTTAAAAACGCTGCCGCCACACCAGCTGCAAGGGGAATTAAAAATCCTAAATGTTTTTTCCATTCACGACTAAAGAACCCGCTAATTGCCGCAAGCAATTGTTCATAAATCCCTAACACTACAGCGATTGTACCGCCACTCACACCAGGAATTAAATCACTAACTCCCATACAAAATCCACGATATATATTACGCCATTCCATACTGAATAAATTCCTCATTTCTTATAGTGATTTTTTCCGTAAAGTCCAGTATATCAATAAGAAAGCTTATAATCCTAATTGTTTTTGACAAAACTTTGACATTTTTACATAAAAAAAGAAAGCTCCTATCGGTAGCTTTCTTCTCAAAAGGAGTATTACCCCTTATTTTTCTGTTACAGTTTTTAATTCCTCTAATAATTCTTCTACGTAATGTTGTGCACTTTGTGCAGCAATACTACCGTCACCTGTTGCCGTTACAATTTGACGAAGCATTTTTTCACGAACATCACCTGCTGCGAAAATACCAGGAACTTTCGTTTCCATACGCTCGTTCGTTTCAAGGTAACCATTTTCATTTGTAATACCTAGTTCAACAAATGGTTTTGATAAAGGTAACATACCGATGTATACGAAAACGCCATCAGTTTTTACTTCTTTCTCTTCTCCACTATTTACGTCTACAAGTGTTACACTTCCTACTTTACCATTTGCATCATTAATTTCTTTTATAGTGTGATTCCAAATGAAATCCACTTTCTCGTTTTGGAATGCACGATCTTGTAAAATTTTCTGTGCACGAAGAGTGTCACGACGGTGAACGATTGTTACTTTTGATGCGAAGCGCGTTAAGAACACACCCTCTTCAACAGCTGAATCTCCGCCTCCAATAACAACAAGTTCTTTTCCTTTAAAGAATGCCCCATCACATACTGCACAATATGATACACCACGGCCGCCAAGCTCTGTTTCACCTGGCACACCAATTTTTTTATATTCTGCACCGCTTGCAACGATAATTGCACGTGCTTTATATTCTTTTTTACCAGCAATAATTGTTTTATATTCTTTACCATCGATGACTGCTTTCACATCACCATATGCATATTCAGCACCAAATTTCTTCGCATGCTCGAACATTTTATTTGATAAGTCTGGTCCTAAAATAGACTCATAACCTGGATAATTTTCTACATCTTCTGTGTTTGCCATTTGGCCACCTGGAATACCACGCTCAAGCATTAATGTGCTTAAATTCGCACGAGATGTATATACTGCAGCTGTCATACCAGCTGGTCCTGCACCAATAATAATGACATCATAAATTTTTTCTTCTGACACACCATTCACTCCTATCCATTCCTACACAATTAAGTTACCCTCATTATACTGTTAGCATCATTTTTTTCCCAATGATTTGCTTATACTATGTGTGCGTACGCTTAACAGCTTGCACATACTTTCGAACAGTCGCTACAGATACATTATATACATCTCCAAGCTCCGACTGTGTCATCTTATTTCCTTGTTCGCCGCGCACAATATATTCAATTGCCGCCGACCAACCGTACACGTTTGTAAAAACAGACCCGGATGTATATAAACGTATGAACGTACAAAACCAAAAGTGTAAACACTCTTCGATTAGTTCATCGTCCTTTTTCGTATAATTATATAATGCGTCCGCGATTCGCGCGCATTGTTCAAATTGCTGTAAATCAGCAGGAATACCTTTATGACTATTAAGTAAAAAGAAATACTTTGCAAGTTGCGATACAATTGGAACACCATTTTTCACTTGCGTTACATCAAAAAAGAATCCGACCTTCTCTGGTGTTGACAATTCATTCATTAAATATAAAGCTAGCATTTGCTCCTCTAGCGTTGCACTTTGCTGAAATGACTTTTGTAATTCTTCAAACAACACGTTTTGCCCTTCATCCGCTAAACTTAGTGCGTTCCACGGCTCTTTTCCTTTTTTATCAGGGTGCAATTCTACTACATGTTGCCACATTTTTTCAGCTACTTGCTGATTTTTCACCATATACGCAGAATAAGCAAACCAATAATAAAAACTTACGTCTCCCTCATATCCTTGACGCTTTAATACTTTAAACCACTTATATGCATGCTCGAAATAACCAATTGTTGCAAGGGTCGTTCCAAGTTTCAAACGATGTTCAAATGAAATCGGATATACTGAAACTAGCTGTCCCGCTAATGCTTCTACTTGTTTATGTTCCCCAATTGAATATAGAAAAATAAGCGTATTACAAAGCGCATGTATATTACCAGGATTTTTCTCTAAAATCATTTCCGTTAATTTCAGCGCTTTGTCTACATTACCAGATTGAAAATGTGCGATGGCTAAATTATTATGACCCGACCAAAATTCCGGATAATCTTTCGTAACAATTTCTAATGTAGCAATGGCTTCTTCTAATTGTCCATTACGAATATAACGATTTGCCTCTTCTTGCATAACAATTAAATCATCTTCATCCTCAATCTCTTCCGCACCCATTGCTTCTTCTTCCATAATCTCAAGCAATTCTAATGTATCTTCTACAAATTCCTTCTCTTTCGCAACTTCTAAATATCGATCCGCATACTTCTTCGCTTGTTGAAATAAACCCATATATGCATAATTATTTGCAATAAAATAATAGCATTGTTCAAGTTCAGGGTTGGATCTAGCAAGCTTTAGAAATATCTGATTCGACTCTTGGTATTCACCAGCCTCAGATAACGCTATTGCTAATTGGCATAAAATAAACGGCTCCTTCTCGCTTTGTGCCGCTCTTCGAAAATATTTAATTGCATCTTGCAATTTTTGCCCTTTGTAAGCCCTCATCCCTTTTTTATAAAAGAAGTCCGCTAATTGGTTAAAAGAGATAACTTGTCCGTTCTCCTTATATATCCTTTGATTTTTCCCCATATATCCTCCAGTTTTTTGTTTTCTTCGCTCACACATTTTTCTATCTATAAGTATAAACGATTCCGTAAAAAACAAAACAGTATATTATACTCAATTATTTCCTTTTTATTCATAAAAAAAGAAAAGAAATGTTACATTTTTAGCATCAACCTTCTCGGGCCGCCATTTCCTCTTTCGTATAAATAATACGCATTGGATTTCCACCTACGAAAGCGCCGCTCGGTACATCTTTATGGACAAGTGTTCCAGCCGAAACAATGGCGCTATCTCCAATCCTTACCCCTGGTAAGATTGTCGTGTTCGCTCCAATCATCACTTCATTCCCTATGACGATCTCTCCAAGTCGATATTCACGAATCAAATATTCATGTGCTAAAAGCGTTGTATTGTATCCGATAATTGAATTGTCACCCACAGTAATTTTTTCGGGAAACATAATATCCGGCATAACCATAAGTGCAAATGATGTTTTTCCCCCTACTTTCATTCCTAAAAACGTACGATATAACCAATTCTTCACAGATAAAAATGGTGTGTAACGTGCAATTTGAATAATAATAAAGTTTTTCATTACCTTCCAAAAAGACACGGTTTTATACACATTCCATAATGAATTCTCTCCTGAAACAGGATAGCGCGTTGTCCGTCGCACTTAACCCTCTCCTCTACTTATGATCGGTTAATACCGGACAAAATCGGCAGTAAATCACTCATTTTATCTAGCATAAAGTCTGGTTTGTAAGATTCTAAATACGCTCTACCTTTCAAAGTCCATGAAACCGCAGCTGTTTTCGTACCCGCATTTTGTCCGCCGACAATATCATGGTGATTATCCCCAACCATCACTGTTTCTCCTGGTTTCGCATGTAGTAACTCGAGCGCTTTTTGAAGTGGTTCTGGATGTGGCTTCACATGTTCCACATCATCAATTGTCACGACAACATCAAAAAACTCATCAAGCTTTGACAACTTTAATCCCATCTCAACGGTTTGTCTCGCTTTCGTTGTAACAATACCAACTTTATAACCTTGTTTTTTCAACTCTTGAACTGTTTCGTATACAGTTTCATATTCTTCTACTAATTCATCATGATGCTCATGGTTAAATTGACGATAACATGTAATCATCTCTTCAACTTTATTTTCATCAATCTTGCTGAAAGTATCATGCAAAGATGGACCGATAAATGGCAGCACATCTTCACGCTTATATTGATCTGAATAATATGTATTTAAAGTGTGTAAAAAAGAAGAAATAATAAGTTCGTTTGTATTAATTAAAGTTCCATCTAAATCAAATAACACTGTATTTATTTGCATCGCCCTAGTCCTTTCGCTTTCCTGAATATGAAAGAAGCAGCATCTTATAATAAGATGCTACTTGTCTCTAATTTTCTGAATATCTTTTATCAGCTTGCCCCATTTTTCGTCTCACAATAATGAAAATAATAGAAATAACAACAAGTCCAATTGACATTACTTGTGCAATACGAAGTGGTCCTAGCATTAAACTATCTGTACGTAAGCCTTCTACGAAGAAGCGCCCTACTGAATACCAAATTAAATATGTAAAGAATAATTCCCCGCGTCGTAAATTCACTTTTCGTAGTGCGAGTAATAAAATGACACCTGCAAAATTCCATAATGATTCATATAAAAACGTCGGGTGATAATACACACCCTCGATATACATTTGATTAATAATGAAATCTGGTAAATGAAGACCTTCTAAAAACTGTCTCGTTACTTCATCACCATGCGCCTCTTGGTTCATAAAGTTTCCCCATCGGCCAATTGCTTGTCCTAATAAAATACTCGGCGCAGCAATATCCGCCAACTTCCAGAATGAAAGCCCGCGTCGTTTTGCAAAAAGAATACCTGTAATAACAGCCCCGATTAAACCACCATGAATCGCCAAGCCACCTTGACGAATATTAATAATTTGACTCGGATTTTGCGCGTAATATTCCCATTCAAAAATAACATAGTACATTCTCGCAAATAGAATAGCGATCGGTACTGCAATTAATACAAGGTCAACAAATGTATCTTTTGGAATACCTAGCCTTTCTCCCTCACGAGTTGCTAGCCAAAGACCTAATAGCACACCTGTACCGATAATAATCCCATACCAATAAACAGGAAACGGCCCAAGTTGGATGGCTACGCGGTCAAGCTGTGGTACAGAACCTAACAGCATATGTATGACCTCCCTCTCCAAAGTTTACTCCTGATTCCCTAACTCAATCGCACTCATTAATCGTTCAGAGAACTGTTGTGCCGCATTGACTCCCATACGTTTCAAACGGAAGTTCATCGCTGCTACTTCAATAATAACAGCCAAGTTTCGGCCAGGACGAACTGGAAGTGTAATCTTCGTAAGTTCTGTATCAATAATCTTCATCTTCTCTTCATCAAGACCTAAGCGATCATAATTTTTCTTTTGATCCCAAATTTCAAGATTAATAACAAGTGTAATACGCTTATAATTTCGCACTGCCCCTGCACCAAATAACGTCATAACGTTAATGATACCTAGACCACGAATTTCTAATAAATGCTCAATTAAATCTGGTGAGCTTCCTACTAATGTGTCTTCATCTTCTTGGCGAATTTCTACACTATCATCCGCAACAAGGCGATGGCCACGCTTCACAAGTTCAAGAGCTGTCTCACTTTTACCAACACCACTTTGACCTGTAATTAAAACACCAACACCGTAAATATCCACTAATACACCATGAACAGCAGTTGTTGGTGCTAACTTACCTTCTAAATAATTTGTTAAACGACTTGATAATCTCGTTGTCGTTTGAGAAGAACGTAATAAAGGCATGCCTGATTCACGTGATGCTTGTAATAACTCATCTGGCACATCTTGATTACGAGTTATAATAATACATGGCGTCTCCTCGGTACAAAGCGCTTTCATTCTCTCTTGTTTTTGCTCTGTCGTTAACGTATCAAAGAACGTAAGCTCCGTTTTTCCAAGAAGCTGCACGCGATCAGCTGGATAATATGTAAAGAATCCTGCCATTTCAATTCCAGGTCGTGATAAATCACTTGTATCAATCGGACGATGAATTCCTTCTTCACCACTTATTAACTCCAATTGAAATTGTTCAATTAAATCTTTTGTCCTTACTTTTGGCATATGTATAAACCTCCACTCCGCTGCGGGTTCAGTCTCGTTTGATGTAAAATTCCATTCTACCGGATATTGTACCATTTTTTTCTGGAAACAAGAAATACGGTTTCTCATAAATAGAAAAAAACATTTCATACGAATGATGAAATGTTTTTCTTTTTGTCATTTTCTCTTTTTTTCATATAACGGTTCAACAATTGCCTTTTCAATTATCATATTAAAAATAGAAATACAAATTGCGGCAATAATTGCTACGCCAAACCCTGTTATATTAAAAGCATCTCCTAATAATGAATCTGTTATTTTTAACGTAATCGCATTAATAACAATTAAGAAGAACCCGAACGTTACAACAGTAATTGGTAGCGTAATTAAAATTAAAAATGGTTTTACAAACACATTTAAAACCGCCAATATAATACTCGCAATAATTGCAGTTTGTATATTTGCTACGTAAAACGCGTCTGGTGCAATCCCTTTTAAAAGTCCCGATACAGCGATTAACACAACGCTATTTACAAGAAGTGATACAATCCATCTCATTTTCTTACACATCCTTTTGACATATATATTTCATCATACGCTAATAGACAATAAACGCAAGTATCATACAAACACTTATATCAACTTATTCTACCCTTCATGCTTGTATACCTACTAACATCTCCTAGTAAAATAAGGACCACACCATCTATGTTCATGAGTTTTTACAAAAGTCCAAGTGAAATCTTTATCTACAATATATATATCACCTTTATACATATCATCTGTTTCACGTAATATATCATCCATACTTAATAAACTCGCATCTTTTATTAGTAGTACATCATTACAGTGTTGATAGAAGATACAGCACTCCTTTTTCACTTCATTATGAAACGCGTTCTCCGCTTCTTTCCCCTCTAAACACTTCTTCTTCTCATAACTAAATATGTGCCAAAGATACCCACAGCCATACTTATCTCCATAAATGAAAATGTCTTCTTTTTCTTCATCACTTAAATGGTTTACAAAATGCTCCTCCCAGCGCTTGCGAAAATATACACCCCAATTTTGAAACTCTCTTACCTTCATATTTTTCTTTCTTAAAACATCTATAAACTCCATTTTCTCCCTCTATGAACGAAAAACCGAGTGTCATTTCCACTCGGTTTTTCGTAATAAACTTATTGCGATAGCTCTACTTCTTTTATTTTCTCTTTCATTCTTGCTTTATCACGATTTAAAATCTCTTTTAAATACTTACCTGTATACGAGCGTTCTTCTTTTACTACTTGCTCTGGCGTTCCAGAAGCGACGATTTGTCCACCTTTGTCCCCGCCCTCTGGTCCAAGGTCAACGATATAATCAGCTGTTTTAATCACATCTAAATTATGTTCAATTACAAGTACCGTCTCACCACTCTCTACAAGACGTTGCAACACTTCTAGAAGACGTGCAATATCATGTGCATGTAAACCCGTCGTTGGTTCGTCTAAAATGTATAACGTACGCCCTGTAGAACGACGGTGTAATTCAGAGGCTAATTTCACGCGCTGTGCTTCACCACCTGATAACGTCGTTGCCGGCTGTCCTAATTTCATATAACCTAGCCCAACGTCTACAAGCGTTTGAAGTTTACGCTTAATTTTTGGGATATTAGCGAAGAACTCTACCCCATCTTCAATTGTCATTCCTAATACTTCAGAAATGTTCTTATCTTTATATTTCACTTCTAACGTTTCACGGTTGTAACGTTTACCATGACAAACTTCACACGGCACGTATACGTCTGGTAAGAAGTGCATTTCGATTTTAATAATTCCATCACCACGACACGCTTCACAACGTCCGCCTTTCACATTAAAGCTAAAACGTCCTTTTTGATATCCGCGCACTTTCGCTTCATTCGTTTGAGCAAACACATCACGAATATCATCGAATACACCTGTATACGTCGCTGGGTTAGAACGTGGTGTACGACCGATTGGCGATTGATCAATATCAATTACTTTATCTAAATGCTCAAGACCTTTAATCTCTTTATGAGTACCTGGCTTCGCTTTCGCTTTATATAACTTTTGCGCTAACGATTTATATAGTACTTCATTAATCATCGTACTTTTACCTGATCCAGATACACCCGTTACCGCTACAAACGTACCAAGTGGGAATGACATCTTCGCATTCTTTAAGTTATTCTCTTTTGCACCGACAATCTCCACTTTACGTCCGTCACCTTTACGTCTTTCAAGTGGAACTGGAATAAACTCTTTACCGCTTAAATATTTTCCTGTTAACGAATTCTCATCTTGCATAACTTCAGCTGGTGTACCTGCTGATACGACTTGTCCACCGTGAATACCTGCGCCAGGCCCGATATCAAGTAAATAATCAGCTGCCATCATCGTATCTTCATCATGCTCAACAACAATTAACGTATTTCCTAAATCACGCATTTCCTGCAATGTACGAATAAGACGATCGTTATCACGCTGATGCAAACCGATAGAAGGCTCATCAAGAATGTAAAGTACGCCAGTAAGACGAGAACCAATTTGCGTTGCTAGGCGAATACGCTGTGCCTCACCACCTGATAAAGTACCAGCCGCACGACTTAACGTTAAATAATCTAAGCCAACGTTTACTAAGAAACCTACACGTTCTTGAATTTCTCTTAAAATTAAATGAGCAATTTTTTGTTGTTTCTCCGTTAACTCAACATTTGAGAAGAATTCCTGTACTTCTTGAACAGAATATTTCGTTACGTCAGCAATCGTTTTATCACCAACGAAAACAGCTAAACTCTCAGGCTTTAAGCGTCCGCCTTTACACTTCGGACAAGCTTGCTCCGCCATATATTTCTCCATTTGTTCACGAACATAATCAGAACTCGTCTCACGATAACGACGCTCTATATTCGGAATAACACCTTCAAATAAAATCTCATTTTCCTTTACTTGACCAAATTCATTTACATAGCGGAAATAAACTTTCTCTTCACCGCTCCCGTACAACACTTTATCAAATAAATCTTTCGGTATATCTTTCACAGGCATATCCATGTCAACGCCGTAATGATTACACACAGATTGTAAAAGTTGTGGGTAATATTGTGAACTTGTCGGTTCCCAAGGAGCAATCGCATGTTCATTTAATGTTAAATCCCAGTTCGGAATGACAAGCTCTAAATCTACCTCTAACTTTGAGCCAAGTCCATCACAAGAAGGACATGCACCGAACGGACTGTTGAATGAGAACATACGTGGCTCTAATTCACCAATTGAAAAACCACAATGCGGACATGCATGATGTTCACTAAATAGAAGTTCCTCTTCTCCCATAACATCGATTAACACTCGTCCCCCGCCAAGCTTTAATGCACTTTCAAGTGAATCAGCAAGACGGCTTGCAATTCCTTCTTTTACAACAATACGGTCAATTACAACTTCTATGGAATGCTTCTTATTTTTATCTAACGTAATCTCTTCTGACACATCTAGCATTTCACCATCAACACGTACACGAACATAACCTTGCTTCTTAATATCTTCAAGTACTTTCACATGTGCACCTTTACGTCCTGACACGATAGGAGCTAACACCTGTAATTTCGTACGTTCAGGATATTCAAGAACACGATCTACCATCTGTTCCACTGTTTGTGATGTAATTTCAATTCCGTGATTTGGGCAAATCGGCGTACCAATTCGTGCGAATAATAAACGTAAATAATCATAAATCTCCGTCACTGTCCCGACAGTTGAACGTGGATTACGACTCGTTGTTTTTTGATCAATCGAAATCGCTGGTGACAACCCTTCAATCGTATCGACATCCGGTTTATCCATTTGTCCTAAAAATTGGCGTGCATACGCAGATAACGATTCTACGTATCTGCGCTGCCCTTCTGCATAAATTGTATCAAACGCTAATGACGATTTCCCTGAACCAGACAATCCCGTTACAACAACAAGCTGATTTCTCGGAATGGTTACATCAATATTTTTTAAGTTATGTGCTCTAGCACCTTTTACAACGATAAAATCCTTGCTCATGCTCACTCTTTTCACCCTTCCGCTTTTAATTCTAATAGTAAATCTCTTAATTCAGCTGCACGCTCGAAGTCTAACGCTTTTGCTGCTTCTTTCATCTCTGCTTCGATCTTAGCGATTGTTTTCTCACGTTCTTTCTTCGTCATCTTCTTAGCAGGAGTTGCTTCATATGTTTCCGGTTCTTCGGCCGCTGTCGTTGCACGGATTACATCACGAACGCCTTTTTGAATCGTTTTCGGCGTGATACCATGCTCTTCATTGTAAGCTTCTTGTATAGTACGACGACGCTGCGTTTCTTCAATTGCAATTCCCATCGATCTCGTTATGCGATCTGCGTACATAATAACGCGGCCGTTTTCATTACGCGCCGCACGACCAATCGTTTGAATTAACGAACGTTCTGAACGCAAGAATCCTTCCTTATCTGCATCTAAAATAGCTACAAGTGATACTTCTGGAATATCTAATCCTTCTCTTAATAAGTTAATACCGACAAGTACATCAAACTTACCAAGGCGAAGGTCACGGATAATTTCAATACGTTCTAACGTTTTAATTTCAGAGTGAAGATAGTTCACTTTAATTCCTACATCTTTTAAGTAATCCGTTAAATCCTCTGACATTTTTTTCGTTAAAGTCGTAATTAATACACGTTCATTTTTTGCAATACGATCTTGAATTTCTCCTAATAAATCGTCAATTTGACCTTCAATTGGTCGTATATCAATTGGTGGATCTAAAAGCCCTGTTGGACGAATAATTTGTTCTATTACCCCCGGTGACTGCTCTAATTCGTATGGTCCTGGCGTTGCCGAAACGTAAATGACTTGATTCGTTTTCTCTTCAAACTCATCGAACGTGAGCGGTCTATTATCTAAAGCTGATGGCAGACGGAATCCATGATCCACAAGTACTTGCTTACGTGCTTGGTCCCCGTTATACATTGCTCTTACTTGTGGCACTGATACGTGCGACTCATCCATAACAATTAAGAAATCCTTCGGGAAATAGTCTAATAACGTATACGGCGTTGCACCCGCTGGACGAAGTGTTAAATGACGGGAATAGTTTTCAATCCCTGAACAAAAGCCCATCTCGCGCATCATTTCTAGATCATAACGTGTACGTTGCTCTATACGCTGCGCTTCCAACAACTTACCATTATCATTTAATTCTTTTAAACGCTCTTCTAATTCTTTTTCTATATTTTCAATAGCAACCTTCATTTTTTCTTCACGTGTAACGAAGTGAGATGCTGGGAAGATTGCTACATGATCACGTTCTGCTAATACTTCACCTGTTAACGCATTTACTTCACGAATACGATCGATTTCATCACCGAAAAATTCAATTCGAATACAATGCTCGTCAAGTGATGCCGGGAAGATTTCAACTACATCTCCGCGCACACGGAATGTCCCACGCTTGAAATCAATATCATTACGTCCGTACTGTACATCAACAAGTTCACGAAGCAATTGATTGCGGTCCTTTTCCATACCAACTCGAAGTGAAACAACTAACTCGCGGTATTCTTCCGGAGAACCTAAACCATATATACACGAAACACTCGCAACGATAATTACATCGTCCCGTTCAAATAATGCAGACGTTGCTGAGTGACGCAATTTATCGATTTCATCATTAATTTGCGCATCCTTTTCTATAAAAGTATCCGTTTGCGGCACATACGCTTCTGGTTGATAATAATCGTAATAACTAACAAAATATTCAACTGCATTATTCGGAAAAAAATCTTTCAGCTCACTATATAATTGTCCTGCTAACGTTTTATTATGAGCCATCACAAGTGTTGGCTTCTGTACTTCTTTAATGACATTTGAAATCGTAAATGTCTTACCCGTCCCTGTCGCTCCCAGCAACACTTGCTTTTTCTTTCCACTATTAAGTCCCTCTACAAGCTTCTCTATAGCTACCGGCTGATCACCTTGCGGGGAATACGCTGAGATAATTTCAAATTGATGTTCCAAGTAAAATCCGACCTCCTCATAAAAATCTGTATTATTATTTTACCACGAATGCCCATAAAAAACCTAAAAAAACGAACAGATATTCGGTAAAATTTTCGACAATATATACATAGAAAAAGGAAGGAGTCAAAACTTCCTTCCTCTACTAACTCTATTTTTTAAGTACATATAATAAATCATATCCATTGCGCCCATTTTCATTCAGACAGTCTATTAACCTATAAGCCGTTTGTAATTCACGCTGCTCTTTAACAATCCTTTTACAACTATCTTCATCTATATCTGTATGATTACCAGCAAATCGATCTTGCCTATTATCTAACATATGAATTATATCTGTTCCACTATACTCTAACGTTTGAAAAACCGGATCACCTTCATGTGTATAATGTACAATTCTTACTTTATCAACTTCCCCTTGTTCCACATTCAAAACGAACTTTTCAAATTTATCTAGATTAGAAGTTACTGCTTCCTTTACAATGACATCATTCTTCTTATCAATTGTAATGTTAGGTTGTGAGCATGCTACTAAACTAAAGAGAAGTAGGCATATAAAACCACTTCTTTTCCCTATTGTCATCCTCTCCTATAAGAATTATTTGTATACTGCAAAAGCTACTTTCCTCTACGAAAGTAGCTTTTCTTTCCCTTTCTCCTTCTTCGGAAAAATAACATATGAAAATGAAATTGCTGTATCAACTAAAAATATAATTGCCCACACTTGGCTCACGCGACTTGCAGCTTTATTTAAAACGATTCCCGATTCTAACCAATTTCCCCATTGTTCAAATGGAATAAATCCATACGCGAAGAAAAAGAATATATGCACACCAACGAATAAAACAAGATGTAATACCCAATTTTTCATTTCCTGCTTTGCATAGGCCATACCTGTTAATTCTATATGTTCTTCAATAACAGGCGCTGGTTCATTCCGCCATTTCGCAGCTAACTTTTGCACAAATATATCAAGCTTCTTCAAATCCTTTTTCCCGTAGAAGACCGCATACAATAAAATGATTACGGTAATAATCTGAAAGTTAGAAAACTTTCCTGTTTGATAATAGTCCACTACCCCTAAGGTTAAAATGAACACTTCATTTACGAGTAGTACAATCCCCATAATAAAGCTTGCCTTCTTCAAACGGAATCCGTAACGAAGTAAAAAGAAACCGATAGCCGATAACCAAAATACAATCTCTGCCCCAATTAAAAAGTACCAACGATATTCTGCGAGTATACTCATTTATCCTTCTCCTTTTCATCATATATACGAAAAGCTTCATCCATATATAATAAAAATTCTTCTTCGATTGGATACATGCTCATTTTCTGTGAATCTTCCTTCGATTTTCTAACTTCCCATAACTTATCTAAAAACGCTTCATCACCATTGGCCAGTTCTAAACACTTCTGCATTAATCTCTTCATTGCCCCTTGCACCTCATCACTTGCAGTTTCTTTACCGTCTTTCATAAAAGTGCGTAATTGCTTTAATAAATCCACCCATTCTAAAACATTCGGATCTTCTTCACTCATATTTGGCAAATTATGAAGCAACTTTTGTTCTTCCTTTGAAAATACTTCATTTTGAAATATTTCACGTATACGAGAAGACTGTTTCGAAAGCTGGATCAGTTCAAACATAACTTTCCAATCGAGCTCTCCCTCCACATCCACCGAATAAACAACTGCTTGTAAAACGCGCTCCATTCGATTGAATTTCTTTTGTTCTTCCTGTACAAACCGAAGTTGTTTTTCAAGCGAATCCTTTAAGTTAAGCTCACCTTTTACTAACATATTCGCAGACTCTTTTAGTGAAAATCCCATTTCCTTTAAAAATAAAATTTGTTGGAGACGTATTACGTCAGCTTCACTATATAAACGATGCCCGCCTTCTGTTTTCCCGCTCGGCTTTAATAAATCTATTTGATCATAATAACGTAATGTACGTACTGTTACCCCTGTCTCTCTCGTCAATTCTTGTATTGAAATCACTACCATCACCTCTTCCCCTTCATTATAAAAGATGACGTTACGTAACTTTCAAGACTTTTGTAAAAAAATACAAAAAGCTGTTTATACTCATTGTATAAACAGCTTTTACGGAAATAATCCTTTTTGTACAGCGCGCCCACAAAATAAAATAAGTGCTCCAACAACAACGCTCGTTGCCGTTTTATGATAATGGGCCAATAGTAATAAATAATACGATAAACCAACAGTGCCAATCATAATACAAATACTTGGCACTGGATTACGAGAGAAATTTTGCATTCCCCAAAGAAGTGCAAATATAGCTGTAGCGACACATAACACCGGTAATCCCACTCCGCTTCCCCTTTATATATCTATTTGCTAGTCTTTGTTAATACGCTCATTGATAACATACTAATTAATACCCCAAAACCAGTCCTTATATATTTAAACGTTTAATCTAATTGAAATCTCTCAAACTTATCATTTATTTCCTCTCCCCTTACTCCAGCGTAAAGATTTCCTCCACCTTCATCCCAAAATATTTGGCGATTTTTAGGGATAACTCTAGACTCGGATTGTAATGGTGATTTTCAATCGCTATAATCGTCTGACGCGTCACCTGCATCACCTTTGCCATTTCAACTTGTGTTATATGATTTTGCTTTCTTAATTCTTTAATTTTATTTTTCACACCCATAGGATCCACCTTCAAAAGTAAAGATATCTTTACTTGAATTATAAATATTTTCCAATTACAAGTAAAGATTAATTTACAAATTTCAGAAAAACATTCCACTGAACACCTTCTCTAACAAAGTACGATAGTAGTTAAGTTTATATCAGCGATTCTCCCAATATATCGACGTAACTCCATTTATATCGGCGATTTTCTAAATATATCAGCGCAACTCCATTTATATCGGCGATTTTCTAAATATATCAGCGCAACTCCATTTATATTGGCGATTTTCTAAATATATCAGCGCAACTCCATTTATATCGGCGATTTTCCGAATATATCGACTTACTAACAAATACTGAAATCCATAGCGCTATAATCATAAGAAAAAGCTGTCCCAAAATATCTTTTGGAACAGCTTTCTCCTCTACTACATAAATCCTAATACCCATACAAGAACATATCCAAGAATAGAAAGACAAACCGAGCCGATCAGCCCTGCTACAAATGCTTTGCTTCCTAATTTACGGAACGTTTTAAACTCTACATTTAAACCGAGACCTGCCATCGCCATTGCGATAAGCATGTACGCAATTATTACAATATAACCGGCAACAACTTCGGGGATAATCCCGAGTGAATGCACCGCACTCATCGCTAAAAATCCGAATATAAACCAAGGAATCGGAAGCTCCTTCCACGATTTCTTTTCTTCGCTTCCCTCGCTCTTACCAAACCATAACCCAATTAAAATCGCTACTGGTACAAGCATCGCAACGCGCGTTAATTTCACGATAACCGCGATGTCGACAGCCGTGCTACCGCCTGGTGCCGCAGCCGCAATTACGTGAGCAATTTCATGCAGCGTCGCCCCCGAGAATACACCGTAACCGTACGGAGATAAGCCAAGCACTGGATATAATAATGTATAAATAAGCGTAAATATCGTACCTAAAATAGCAATAATTGCGGCACCAACCGCCGTTTCATCGTCCTTTGCTTTCACTTGTGGTGCAATTGCCACGACCGCTGCCGCACCACAAATCGCCGTTCCACACGCCGTTAAAATCCCAAGTTTCTTTTCTACTTTAAATACTTTTGTCAATCCATATACAACGAAAATGGTGAATGTAATAACTACCGCTGCGATGACCAATACTTTCGGCCCCGCCTTCGCAATATCAACCAGATTTAATCGCATTCCAAGTAAGATAATCCCAAAGCGAAGCAACTTCTTACTCGCAAAGTTCGTTCCCGCTATCGCTTCTGGAGGGACTCCAATCGCTGCGCGCCAAATCATCCCAATTAGAATAGCAATTACTAATTGTCCCATAATATTTAAAAATGGAAGCTCCGCTAAATATTTCGCAGCAATGGCGATTAATAATGTAATCCCAATACCTTGCGAAAATCCAAAGCCCTTTTTCTTTTGTATAACAAGTGTTTGTTCCACCTTGTACCACCCCAATAATCGTATTGGAACATGCATGTTCTTTCTACTTACATTATAAGAGAGTTTTTATAATAAGTTTAATATCAATATTAAATCTCTATCATCAGAAATACTTATGATAGAATAAAAACAAAAATAAAGGGGCCTAACAAATGAACGTCGACATTTTGAAAATCTTTGTGACTGTCGTTGAACAGAAACATTTCTCTCGTGCAGCAGAACTTTTAAACCTTTCACAACCCGGTGTAAGCATGCACATTCGCAACCTGGAAAATGAATTTGGAACTACACTCATTCAGCGCTCCCCAAAGCATGTACAAGTTACGGAAGCTGGAAACATATTATACATACATGCAAAGCAAATGCTCTCTCTTTATGATGATGCAAAACAGGAAATTAACGAATTACATAACGTTGTAACAGGAACACTTCGCATCGGTGCTAGTTTTACAATTGGCGAATACTTACTTCCCAAAATACTCGCTAACTATGCCAATGAAAATCCGCACGTCGAAGTTCATACCCTTATCTCTAATACAGAAGAAGTTTTGCAAAGCCTTCGCTCTAATCAAATTGATATCGGCTTAGTAGAGGGACAAGTCGTATATGCTGACGTAGACGTTGAAGCGTTTATGCAAGATGAAATGAAGCTCGTCGTCCCTCCAAATCACCCATTACTTCACATCAAGGATATAAACGAAGCTACTCTCCAAGACCAAGTATGGGTATTAAGAGAAAGTGGCTCTGGGACACGTGCCTATAGCGATCGTTTTATTCATCAACATCATTTAAAAATGAAACGATTCTTTACATTTAGTAGCATTCAAAGTGTAAAGGAAGCCGTCGCTGCCGGGCTTGGCATCGCTATACTTTCTGATTGGACCGTGCGGAAAGAACTACTAGCCCAAGAACTATTCCACGTCGAAGTTCCAACTGAAAAACTAATTCGTCCATTCTCCATCGTGCGTGGCAAATATTTCATTCCATCTAAAGCCATTCAAGTGTTTTTAAATCATGTAGATTCTTTTGCGAAAAAACAGAGTTGACCTTCACATTAGTGTGAAGGTTTACAATACATGTAAAAGGAGTGAAATGCAGTGCGAATTGGAGAGTTATCAAAAGAAACTGGCGTTAGCGAAAGATCACTAAGACATTATGAAGAAAAGGGATTGCTCCCTTCAAATCGCCTCACAAACGGCTATCGTGATTTCGATAAAAGTGCCATTGAAAAAGTAGAGCTTATCCAAATGTACTTACAGCTCGGCTTAAATTTAGAAGAAACTGCAAGAATGCTGAGCTGCCTCGAAATCGAACCACATCTATACGAAAATCCATGCAGCAGTATCCTTGCACTTTACGAAGATAAGCTCAATGAAGTAACAAGGCAAATCTCATTACTTTCCAACATTCAAACGAATTTACAAAAACACGTTTCACTCCTAAAACAAGAAAAAGAAAAGGGATGATTGCATGTTTGTTATACACGGCAGTTCAAGACAAAATGGGAATACGGAAGCCTTAACATATATGATGATTGATGGAATGAAAGCAGAACAAATTTATTTACGTGACCATACCATTTATCCTATTACAGACCAACGCCATGATGCTGAAGGATTTCAACCTGTAAATGATGACTACGAACAATTAACCAAACGCATGCTAGAGCACGACACGATTATCTTTGCTACACCACTATACTGGTACGGAATGAGCGGCCATATGAAAAACTTCGTTGATCGTTGGTCACAAAGCTTACGTGATACCTCTCTTCATTTCAAAGAGAAAATGAAAGGTAAAAAAATGTACGTCGTCATCGTTGGCGGAGACAATCCGAAACGGAAAGCATTGCCACTTATTGCTCAATTCCAGTATATCTTTGATTTTGTTGGTTCATCATTTGAAGGGTATATTATCGGGGATGCGAATGGATTGGATGAAATCAAAAATGATGCTGAAGCAATTACAAAGGCACAACTGTATAATAGCAAATTTAAAAATAGCTAACAGAAATAAGTTTGACAAACCCGTTTGTATGCGCATACAATAAAAATAATATTATGAAAGGAAGGTAATTTGACCAATGAAGTTCTAATTCTCTTATTTATTTCATCCATCACAAATAGTGAACAAAAATGATGAAAACTAGCAGGGGATTAGTCTGTCCATTTGTCGATACTTTCTTTCGAGACGATCATGTGAAAAATCGTTTATTTATGTACGATTTTTACATTGAAGGGCGACGTTTATCCTCTCTAGTGAAACTAGGGAGGTTTTTTTATGACTATTTTATTCGCACGTAATATTGAAAAGAGCTTTGGTGACCGTACCATATTTACGTTACCATCACTAGAAATTCACGCACACGATCGCATAGGAATCGTTGGAGTCAACGGAGCTGGAAAATCTACGTTATTGCAAATATTAAGTAAAGAAATAGAAGCTGACAAAGGGACAGTAACTCATCATAGTTCTATCGCTATCATTCCACAGCTTAGCGATACAATACTGGAAACCGCTTCTTCTCTTGCAAAAGGAAAATGGAGTATTTCAAACGTCGCAAATTCAATGAGCGGCGGCGAACGAATGCGCCTAAAGATTGCCCATGCCCTTGAACAAGAGGCAGGCATTCTATTTGCTGATGAACCAACAAGCCACTTAGATATGTTCGGTACAGAGCAATTAGAAAAGGCACTTTCATCTTATAAAGGTGCGCTTGTCTTAATATCTCATGATCGCGATTTCCTAGATACAATATGTACAAAAATCATCGAAGTTGAAGACGGGATGATTAAAGAATATAAAGGAAACTATTCCAACTATCGAAAGCAAAAAGAACGTGAGAGAATACAAAAGGAAGCAGAATACGAGCAATATGTACAAGAAAAAAATCGTTTGGAACAGTCCATTTTACAAAGAAAACAACGCGCTTCTAGCATGACAAAAATCCCAACTCGGTTCAGTTCATCTGAATCTAAACTTTATAAATTAAGTGGAGCTCATGGGCAAGAACAGGTCAGCAAAGCAGCCAAAGTATTAGAAACACGTCTCGAAAAACTAGAAAAGAAAGAAAAGCCAAAAGATCTTTCTCAGGCTCAGTTTGACGTGCAATACCATACACCCATTCATAGTAAAGTGGCAGTACAGTTCAATAAAGCAACAAAGAAAATAGGCGACCGCACACTATTTAAAAATATGAATGGGACAATTGCCCCCGGTGCAAAGCTTGCTATTTTAGGGGCAAATGGAAGTGGAAAAACAACTTTGTTCAACATGCTTCTCGCAAACGAGCGTGGTATCCAGCTTTCGAAGAGTTGTAAAATCGGATACTTTGAGCAAACACTATCTATTTTAAACACAGATAAAACAATTATAGAAAATGTTCTAGAAGAATCGAGCTATACTGTATCGTTCGTTCGAACAATACTTGCCCGGCTCCTTTTCCGCCGCGAAGATGTTCATAAACCTGTGCACGTTCTAAGCGGGGGTGAACGAATGAAGGTTGCACTCGCAAAAGTATTTTTAGGAAACTATAATATGCTCCTGCTCGATGAACCGACGAACTATTTAGATTTAACAACACAGGAAGAATTAGAAAACATGTTACAAGAGTATCCTGGCACTATACTCTTCATTAGCCATGACCGTGCCTTTATTCGTTCTGTTGCAGACCATATTCTACAAGTAGATGAGAGCGAACCAAGAATATTCTATGGCAATTACGAGCAATACATCAAAAGAACCACTCAAGCTTCCGTAAACGTTACTGAACAAGAATTATTGCGATTACAAACGAAATTAACAGAAGTCATCAGCCGGATTTCTATACCCAATCATCACGATGACATCACATTTCTTGAACAAGAATATGAAAAATTATTAGTTCAAATTCAGCGGTGTAAAGAAGCGCTCTAATGTCTTCCCTATATATCGACGGGGCCTTCCACATTTCCCAAGAAATATCGTGGCTTCGACATAAAGATAATATTAGACATCACAATAACAAAAAGCCGTGCATCAGCACGGCTTTTCACTTTATCTTGCTACTTGTGGGCATTAAATGCCCAGTTGGTGAAGGCTCATAACTAGCCGGGATGCCCCCCACTGATTAAAGTTTCACTTTATATACGGACAGCAGTCCCACTCACCGCGACCATTAGCATTCCTTCGCGAACTACTTCGTAATCCACGTCGATACCAACGATGGCATTCGCATTTTTTTGCCTTGCGAATGTTTTCATCTCTTCCATTGCGATGTCGCGCGCTTCTTTTAATTTACTTTCATAAGCTCCTGCACGGCCGCCGACAACGTCACGGACAGATGCGAAAAGGTCACGAACAATATTCGCACCCATAATCGCTTCTCCATTCACGATATCAATATACTCAATAATTTCTTTCCCTTGAATTGTAGATGTTGTTGTTACAATCATGCTTTATAGCCTCCCATATAAGATTTCCACTTACTTATGGTGCACGAATTCAGCAGAAATTATATTTACGAACTAAACTGCGCTTCGTATAATCGGCTATACCCTCCGCCTCGCTCAATTAATTCCTCATGCGAACCTTGTTCTGCAATACCATCTTTATTTACAACGACGATACGATCCGCATTTTTAATAGTTGCAAGCCTGTGAGCAATAACTAATGTTGTACGACCGACAGCTAGTTCTGCAAGTGATTTTTGAATAGCAAGTTCCGTCTCTGTATCTAATGCAGAAGTCGCTTCATCTAATATTAAAATTGGCGGGTTTTTCAAGAACATACGAGCAATTGCTAGACGCTGCTTCTGTCCCCCTGAAAGTTTCACACCACGCTCACCGATAACTGTATCTAAACCGTCTGGTTGCGAGTAAATTAAATCCTCCAACTGGGCACGTTTTACCGCCTGCCAAATTGCAGCCTCTGAAGCCTGTAAATTTCCATAAGCGATATTTTCGCGAATCGTTCCTGAGAATAAGAATACATCTTGCTGTACAATTCCAATTTGTTTACGAAGTGACGATAAAGTCATCTCTTTCGTATCAATGCCATCAATTTGGATTGACCCAGATTCCTGCTCATAAAAGCGTGGTAATAAACTACATAACGTTGTTTTCCCTGCCCCTGATGGCCCAACGAACGCAACTGTTTCACCTGCGTGTATTTTCAAGCTAATATCATTTAAAATCGGTTCTTTATTTTCATATCCGAACGTAATGTTGTTATAGTGAATATCACCGTGTACATGCTTTACTTCTATCGCATCTTTAGAGTCCACAATATCAGGCTCTGTTTCAAGAAGTTCTACATACCTTTTAAAACCTGCGATTCCTTTCGGATAACTTTCAATAACTGCATTAATTTTCTCAATTGGTCGGAAGAAAATATTCGTTAATAAGACGAATCCGATAAATCCACCATACGTTAACTCACCTTGCAGAACAAACCATGTGCCACATATTAATACGAAGAGCGTTACGAGACGCATGAGCATATAACTAATGGATGAGTTTAGCGCCATAATTTTATACGCCATTAATTTCGTTGTACGGAAACGAGCGTTGTTCACAGCGAATTGGTCTTTCTCAAACTTTTCATTTCCGAATGCTTGTACAACGCGAATACCACCGACGTTATTTTCGATACATGCATTAAAATCAGCGACATCTGAGAATAAACGTCTAAACGTACCCGTCATTTTTTTATTGAAGTAAAGCGCCAACCATAATAGGAATGGAATTACAAAGAATGTTAGAAGTGCTAACTTCCAGTTAATCATCATCATAAATGAAAATGCCCCAACTAAAGTCATTACGGCGATGAATAAATCTTCTGGCCCGTGGTGAGCAATTTCCCCAATTTCCATTAAATCGTTCGTAAGACGTGAAATTAGATGACCTGTTTTATTATTATCAAAAAATCTGAATGATAGCTTTTGAATGTGATCAAATAATTTCTGCCTCATATCTGTTTCAATATTAACTCCTAGCATATGCCCCCAGTAGGTAACAACATATTGTAAACCTGCATTTAACATATAAACTGCAAGTAAACCAAAACAAGCCCATAAAATAAGCGTCCAGTTTTGTCCTGGTAATAACTTATCAATAAATTGATTTACGATAAGCGGGAAACCAAGTTCCAGTAATCCTGCGATAACCGCGCAAGAAAAATCGAGTATAAATAAACCTTTATACGGTTTATAGTAAGAAAAAAATTTACGTAGCATATATTCCCTCCCTTTTCCAAATTAAAAGACTCCCTAAATGATAACCATTATCAAATAATTATTCAAGTTATTCGACTATGAAACTACAAATAAGGTTTGCGATAGTTGTCGTTTTTTGCCAGAAAGTCGATATATTTTAATAATCGCCGATATATTTTCAATTGCGCTGATATATTCTGATAATCGCCGATATAAATTTCATGTACTGCTGCTCCCAATCAAACAAAAAAGGTGTCACCTAGTGGTAACACCCTCATTTTTATTACATCGCTTCCGAATCCCACTCGTGCTCTTGCTGAACAAATACAACGCCTAACTCATGATGTCCTCCAGCATATAATGCTGTTTGAGCAAGACGAAGCTCACCATTTGTATCTACCACTTCTAATTTACAAAAAGCTCCTGTTGTTTTCGTTTGAAGCGCATCATAAAATTCTTCGGCACTCCTTGGAACGACTCCATTTACTTTCGTAATTATTTCTCCAGGCAGTAAATTCAGCTCGGCCCCAATTGTATTTGGAATTGTATCTAACACGACAAGTCCATCATTGCGTGCAGCGAAATATGCCGGTCTTGTCTCATCTACAATTTTTTCTTGCATCGAAATCGTAAAACGTCCAAGCATTGCGACACCCATTGCAATAATAGCAAGTACGTGCCACCAATAACTCGCGACCCCTAAAACAAGTACAAGACCAGCTAATCCATAAACACGTCTTCCTGTAAAGAGTAAAGCTTCCGTCGGCTCATAACTTCTAATCTTTCGCATAAATCCAATTAAAAATGGAACGAGGAATAGAGAATATGTATTTGTTCCTATTGAAACGACAGGCCACCATGAAATAAACTGGGTTACCGCATCACCTGGTACAAGAATAAAAATCGGCACGATCCATAAACGCTTCGATTCGTGTAAACCAATCTTGAGCCCACGTTTCCCCTTCCTAATCCTCGGTGTAGAATATCTCACCGCGTTTTTAGAAATCAATAAGCCCTCCACAACAAGCATGATGCCTAGTAAAATAGCAAGAGATACAATCGTACCCTCTTCACCTTCTCCAAGCTGTAAGAAGGAAACTGGCAGCTTAGAAGATAATAAAACACATACAATTGCGATACTGAACGTATAAGCTGCCGATAAATATCGATACATAGCAGTTAATCCAAATAATAATGTCCAAAGTAAAATGGCCCATAAGCTCGCCTTGGAAACAACAAGTCCAAGTCCAATCGTAATAATAGATACGATTAATCCATATCCAAGCCCTGCAAATAGAGATGTTCGCAATTCAAACCAAATATCATAAACTTTAAAAGAAAAATCTTTTCGTTCTCGTAATATACGTAAATATCCAACGAAGATACTACTTATTAAAAATACATAGACAGCAGGGTGCAAGAAAAAACGTCCAACTGCCCGCATTATTTCAAAAAGCCATGCCTCCACGAACTCATTCACCACCATTTATATCATTCTTTCTTTTTATATTATCATAACTGGACAAACGTTTGTTTAACACAAAAAAATACAGGCAATAAAATGCCTGTATTTCTTCTTATTTCGCTATTAATTTTAATGCTGCCTGTAATTGTAGATCATTTTCTCCAGAACGGATTTTTTCAATGATTTTAGTTTGAATTGCCTCAGCTGTCTTTTTATCCAGCTGTCCTGTCGCTTCCATCTCATTCGCATTTTGGAATGCTTTCAGTGCTGATTCTGTCTCTTTACTAAAGTAGCCATCTTCACGCCCCGGTACATAACCTAAGCTTTTCAGCATCTCTTGCGCATGCTTCACTTGCACATCATTTGAATTGTATGAAAGTGTTTTTTCAATTTGAATTGGCGTCGCATGGTAGTAATCTGGTTGTTTCACTTCTACAGTTGGCTTGATTCCCTTTTTATGAATCCAGTTTCCATCTGGAGTTAACCATTTGAACATCGTTAATTTAATGTTACTGCCATCTTTAAACGGAACGGCTTGCTGAACAGTTCCTTTACCAAATGTTGTTTCACCAATTAAATCGTAACCTTCTCCTTCTTTCAATGCGCCAGCTAAAATTTCCGAAGCAGAAGCACTTCCTTTATCAATCAATACTGAAATTGGATATGGCTTCCTCTCTTTCAGCTCTGTAGAGATTTGCTTTTTCTCACCATTTCGCTGCTCTACTTGTAGCATCGGCTTTTTGTTCGTCATAATTTCTCCTAGTATATCTTCTACACTATTTAAATAGCCACCAGGATTACCACGAACGTCAATAACTAAACCTTTTATGTTTTTCTTCTCTAACTCTTTTAACTGATCCTTAAATTCTTTCGCTGTATTTTCAGCAAAAGAAGTAATTTGCATATAACCGATATCTTTTCCATTCTCTTGTTTCACAGAACTAACTACCGTGAAGATTGGGATTTTTTCACGCTTAATTTTGAATACAATCGGATCAGTTACTCCTGCACGTTTAATTTCAATCGCGACAGTCGTTCCCTTTTTACCACGAATTTTTAATACAGCTTCTTCACGCGATAAGTCTTTTACACTGTTTCCATCTACAGATAAAATTTGGTCATTCGGCTTAATTCCAATCTTTTCTGCTGGTGAACCTTTAATTGGCGATACGATAATAAGCTTACCGTCTGTTTTGTTCACCTCAGCCCCAATCCCCTCTAACTCGGGATCAAGTGATTCGCTAAACTGTTTGGCTGTTTCTTTATCCATATACGTGGAATAAGGGTCCTTCAGCGTAGACAACATGCCTTGTATTGCACCTTCAACTAACTTGTCATCTTTCACGTCTTCCACATAACGTGAATCAATTAGTCCATATGCCTCATTAATTTTTGCCAAATTCCCTTGCGTCGTGCTAGCGTTCCCACTCGAAATTGTTTGCGTTACTTCTGCTGGGTTAACCCCAAATACAGACATTCCTGCAAACATTCCGCCAGCACCAATTAAAAATGCAACAACCATTCCAATAATTGCAACTCTACGTTTCAATGCGGAATTCCCCTTTCCAAAACACACAGGTGGTGTAGCAAAAGGCATCACACAGCGTGTGATGCCTTTACCTATTTCTACTATATGATAAGCTTGTACGAATTATGTTTGCAACTTTTTATACTTTTAAGAAGCGACGAATTGACATTACACTTCCCCACATACCGATTAACGCACCGATTAACACTAATAAACCAGCTAATTGGAATACGAATGGGCTGTATGGTAAAAGCTCGAAAATTGTTCCGCCAAGTTTTTCATTAAACACACTTTGCAGTGAATTATACGTAACTAGAATTAGACCAATTGGAATAATTGATCCTAATACTCCTAGGAATAATCCTTCTAGCAAGAACGGCCAACGAATAAACCAGTTTGTTGCACCTACAAGTTTCATAATTTCAATCTCAGTACTACGAGCATAGATTGTAATTTTAATTGTATTAGAGATTAAGAACATCGCTGTGAATAAAAGACCTGCAATTAATGCAATCCCGATATTACGTCCTGTTTTTACAGTATCAAATAATTTTTCAACTTGACCTTTACCGTATTGAACGTTACTTACAAACTGCATTTTTTCAATCTTTTTCGCAATTTGTGCTGTATCAGTTGGCTCTTTCGCTTTTACAATAAATACGTTTTTCAGTGGGTTATCTTGCTCAAATAACTCGAACGTTTTTCCACTATCGCCTAAACTTTTAATTAAACGTTTCAATTCTTCTTCTTTAGAAGAGTATTTAATAGAATCTACTTTCGCGACCTTACTCATATCTTCTTCTAATTTCTTTTGATCAGCTTCTTTTGCTGCTGGATCAATGTGTACACGAATTTCTACATCTTGCTCTACTTTTGTAGCAAAATGGTTCATATTCATAATCGCTGTTAAAAAGACACCTACAAGTAATAATGTAACTGTTACTGCACTTACAGAAGCAAATGTCATCCATCCGTTACGGGATAGATTTTTTACACCTTCTCGCAAATGTCGACTAAGGGTTTTAGCCTTCATATCCGTATCCTCCCTCAATCTCGTCTCGAACAATTTTTCCGCCTTCAATCGCGATTACACGATGACGGATTGTATTTACGATATCTGCATTATGCGTCGCCATAACAATCGTTGTACCACGCTCATTAATGCGCGTAAAGATCTTCATAATATCAAGAGCTGTTTCAATATCTAAATTACCAGTTGGCTCATCGGCAATTACAACCTTTGGTCTATTAACAATCGCTCTTGCAATAGCCACACGTTGCTGCTCTCCACCTGAAAGTTCACTTGGAAGTGCGTCTGCACGATCATCTAGACCTACTAGTCCTAACACTTCAGTAACACGCTCACGAATCGCATCTGGTTCTTCTTCAATTACTTCTAAAGCAAACGCAACATTCTCATATACCGTTAATTTAGGTAATAATTTAAAATCTTGGAAAATCACGCCTAATTGACGACGGAAATATGGAACATCTCTTTCTGCCAATGATTCGATAGTAAGTCCATTTACATTAATAGATCCTGTAGTTGGCTTTTCTTCACGATACATCATTTTAATAAATGTAGATTTTCCGGCTCCACTCGGTCCAACTACGTATACGAATTCACCTTGTTTAATGTTAACTGTGAGACCAGCAACGGCTTTCATACCATTCGGGTACTCCTTATAAACATTCGTCATTTTTATCATTATTTATCACCCAATGCTTAATGATTTTTTTTCGAAATACTTTTCTGTACATGTGAAAATAAAAAGGAATCCTTTATTTTCATTTAACCATTCTTGTTGAAGGCAGCTTACTTACATGCTTTTTATTCGCACTGCTACTCTATGTAATATATTTCAGCAAAATTCTACAAACCTCATTGTAACATCAAACGGTTTCCAGTTCGGATACATTTTTGTTACAGTTATGTTACATCCCAGAAAAAGGAGACGAGTTGTTATAACTCTTATCCAAATTCATTTTTAGATAAGATTATATAAACAACTCGCCCATTTTTCTCTTTTTATTTATGTTCAGCTAACCACTCAGCTACTTTTTTCGCATCTTCACCTTGAATAATTCCCGGTGACATTGAACCGCGACCTTTTTCAATAATCTTTTCAATCTCTGCTGCATCATATTTCTGCCCTACTTTTCGTAAATCCGGTCCAGTTGCTCCTGATAAATCTTTCGCATGGCAGCCTATACAACTTTTTTGATAAATTTGCTCTGGGCTATCTGTGCTTGCAGATTGTTTCGAAGGCTTACTCTCTTCTTTATTTCCACATGCTCCTAAAGCAAAAACGACTGATGTACCTAGTGCAATAGCCAACAATTTCTTTTTCAATTCTATCGCTCCCCATTGTTGATATTCTTTTCATTCCTAACACACTCATTTTTATTATAAGCATTATCTTTATATAGAAAAACTAAGGTATATTTCATATTCTTGAAAAATACAGTGAGAACCCTGATAAAATAAAGCTTCCATAATTTGTTTCAATTCTGTGAACAACGTAAAAACTTCTATAAAGAATCTTTTTAAAAGGCAAATCAAAAAAGTTCTTTATAAAATCTTACTCTATTGCCGCTCTGTTTTACTATTCTCTACTTTTTACAAAACAATATACAACATTGTATTCTGCATATAACCCCATCAAAAAGAGAAGTTGTCGTTTCCAACTTCTCTTCCCCTGTACTTCATCCATATAAATAAAACGTTGTATATCCTCTATTTTCTCAGCATGGGCCAACAATTTTGTTGGCTTTTTCTCTTATCCCACAATTTACTGGGTAGTAAGACCCCTACCTCAAAATTCAACAAAAGTAAAGAAGTTAGGTGAGGGTCGGGCTGCCCGTAAAAGCCAGATTTGTTAAAGCTAATAATCAGTGGGGATTCCCCCACTGGTTATTAGATGCGAGAACGTAAGTAAGCATCAATAAATGGATCAATTTCTCCATCCATAACTGCTTGTACGTTACCAACTTCTGTATTTGTACGATGGTCTTTTACAAGAGAATACGGGTGGAATACGTAAGAACGAATTTGGCTGCCCCATCCAATTTCTTTTTGTTCCCCGCGGATTTCATCTAATTGTGCTTGTTGCTCTTCTAATTTCTTTTGATATAATTTTGCTTTTAACATTTTCATCGCATGCTCACGGTTTTTAATTTGAGAACGCTCTGACTGACACGTTACAACCGTATTTGTCGGTGTATGCGTAATACGAACTGCTGAATCTGTCGTATTAATGTGCTGTCCACCAGCTCCACTTGCACGGTACGTATCAATTTTTAAGTCTTCTGTACGCACTTCAATTTCAACTTCATCATTGAACTCAGGTACCACTTCACAAGATACGAATGATGTATGACGACGGCCTGAAGAATCGAACGGTGAAATACGTACAAGACGATGTACACCTTTCTCTGCTTTTAAATAACCGTAAGCGTTATGACCTTTAATTAATAAAGTAACACTCTTAATACCAGCTTCATCACCTGGTAAGTAGTCAACTGTTTCTACTTTAAATCCACGTTTTTCAGCCCAGCGTGTATACATACGTAATAACATAGAACCCCAGTCTTGTGACTCTGTTCCACCTGCACCTGGGTGTAATTCTAAAATCGCATTATTTTTATCATAAGGATCACTTAATAGTAATTGAAGCTCATACTCATTCATTTCTTGAATTAAGCCTTTTACTTCCGATTCTAATTCCTCATGTAAATCTTCATCATATTCTTCTTTTAAGAGTTCATGCGTTACTTCTAAGTTTTCGAACGTCTCGTCTAACTGACGGAACTTTCCAACCATATCTTTTAACGCATTTGCTTCGTTAATTACAGTTTGAGCGCCTTGTTGGTCATCCCAAAATCCTGGGCCCATCATTTTTTCTTCTAATTCTGCAATTTGTTTCTCCTTAGTAGGGAGGTCAAAGAGACCCCCTAAAAGCCGCTAATCTCTTAGCCATTTTCTCTAATTCCTGTCTAATTTCTACTAATTCCATTTCCTTCACCTCTATGTAATTGCTATTACTTTCGTATGAAAACAAGGGAAACTCTCTCCACTTATTAGGGAGAGAGTTTAATCCTTTTTATTACAATTTGCAAAACAAGCTGAATTCAACAGCCGCAGTTTTTATTAGCTTACAATGCCACAGCAGTTTTTATATTTCTTGCCACTACCACATTTGCATAAATCGTTACGGCCCACTTGATCACCTTTTACAACAGGCTTTTTCTTCGCTTCTTCGCCATCGCTAGATGGATGAACAGCTTCACCTTGAACAACTTCTTGACGCTCTAAGTTTTGTTCAATTTCAGCTTTCATAATGTAACGAGAGATTTCCTCTTCAATAGAAGCAATCATTGACTCGAACATTGCGAATCCTTCCATTTGATACTCACGAAGTGGATCGATTTGACCGTAAGCACGTAAATGAATACCTTCACGAAGGTGGTCCATCGCATCAATATGCTCTGTCCATTTCGTATCTACTACACGGAATACAACAACTTTTTCGAACTCACGCATTTGCTCTTCTGGCATAAGCTTTTCTTTGTCGTTGTAACGCTCTATTAATTTCGCGATAATCGGCTCGCTCATTTCTTCTGGAGCAAGACGACGTAATTCTTCTTCTTTTATATCGCCTTCTTGCAGAAGGTTTGTATTTAAGTAGTCAACAAGACCTTTAATGTTCCAATCTTCTTCAATTTCCTCTTGTGTATGAAGCGCAACAGCACGTTCTACTGTAGATTTCATCATACCTTCAATAATACTACGTAAGTTCTCAGAATCCATTACTTCTTGACGCTGTTTGTAAATAACTTCACGTTGCTGACGAAGCACATCATCGTATTGTAATAACTGCTTACGTGCATCATAGTTATTTCCTTCTACACGTTTTTGCGCAGATTCTACTGCACGAGAAACCATTTTACTTTCAATCGGTTGTGAATCATCCATACCAAGACGATCCATCATCGCTTTCATATTGTCAGAACCGAAGCGGCGCATTAGTTCATCTTCCATAGACAAGTAGAACTGCGTTACACCAGGGTCCCCTTGACGACCAGCACGACCACGTAACTGATTATCAATACGACGGCTTTCGTGACGCTCTGTACCGATAACTGCTAGACCAACGTTTTTAATATCGTCTCCAAGCTTAATATCCGTACCACGACCAGCCATATTCGTCGCAATCGTTACAGCACCTTTCATACCAGCTTCTGCAATGATATCTGCTTCACGCGCATGGTTTTTCGCGTTTAAAATGTTATGGCGTACACCTTTACGTGTTAACATTTTTGAAATAAGCTCTGACGTTTCAATTGCAACTGTACCAACAAGAATCGGTTGCCCTTGTTTATGACGATTTACAATATCCTCAACAACTGCATTGAATTTGCCTTCCATTGATTTGAAGATTAAATCAGCACGGTCATCACGAATAATATCTTTGTTCGTTGGAATTACGATAACATTCATATTGTAAATACTACGGAATTCTTCTTCTTCCGTTTTCGCTGTACCAGTCATACCAGATAACTTTTCATACATACGGAAATAGTTCTGGAACGTAATTGTTGCGAGTGTCATACTTTCATTTTGAATTTCTACGCCTTCTTTTGCTTCAATCGCTTGGTGCAAACCTTCGCTATAGCGACGACCTTTCATAAGACGACCAGTGAATTGGTCTACAATTACGATTTCGCCTTCTTGTACAACATAATCTGTATCAAGGTGCATAACAACGTGTGCACGAAGCGCCTGATTAATATGGTGAAGAAGTGCAACATGTTTCAAGTCAAATAAGTTTTCAATATGGAAAGCTTTCTCTGCTTTCGTAATACCATCTTCAGTTAACATTACATTTTTCGTTTTCACATCAAATGAATATTCTTTTTCATTTTCTAATGTACGAACGAATGCATTTGCAAACATGTATAGCTCTGTTGATTTTTGAGCTTGTCCCGAAATAATAAGCGGCGTACGTGCTTCATCGACTAAAATAGAATCGACTTCATCAATAATAGCAAAATGAAGTGGACGCTGAACGCACTGCTCTCTATATAAAACCATATTGTCACGTAAGTAATCGAATCCAAGCTCATTATTTGTGCTATACGTAATATCAGCAGCATAAGCCTCTTGCTTCTCTTCGCGTGACATACTATTTAAGTTAATTCCTACTGTTAAGCCAAGGAACTCATGAAGTTGTCCCATTTCGCTCGCATCACGTTGTGCTAAGTATTCATTGACTGTAACAACGTGAACACCTTTTCCTGTTAAAGCATTTAAATATACAGGTAATGTAGATGTTAACGTTTTACCTTCACCCGTTTTCATCTCAGAGATATTCCCTTCATGTAAAGCAATACCACCCATTAACTGCACGCCATACGGACGCATTCCAAGAACACGAGTCGCAGCTTCGCGTACAACCGCAAAAGCTTCAGGAAGTAGATCATCTACTGTCTCACCTTTTGTTAGACGTTCTTTAAACTCAAGCGTCTTTCCTTTTAATTGTTCATCTGTTAGTGGCTTAATAGATGATTCTAATGCATCAATTTGCTCAACTGTCTTCTGCATACGTTTAATTTGGCGTTGATTTACATCAAATACCTTTTTTAAAATACCGATCATAGGAAATACGCTCCTCTTTTTTATTAAAATAAAACTTCCGATTGTTTTTTCTTTTTCTATTACAATCAGTCGTTATAAAAATCAAATGTATGTTATGCCAATTTTTCTCCTAATTAAAAAAACTAAAATGTATATACCTAATGATAATTGTAACACTTGTCTTATAACTATGACAACAATCGGCCGAATGTCTCGTTCTAAATTAGGAAAAGTTTTTTAAAAATCTATTTTCAGCAAAAAAAGCGCAGCCTCTTTCGGCTGCGCTTTCGAATTATTATTTAGTTTCGATTAAACCATATTTTCCGTCTTTACGGCCATATACAACATTAGTTTCATTTGTATCAGCATTTGTGAAGACGAAGAAATTATGCCCTAGCATATCCATTTGCAAGATCGCTTCTTCAACGTCCATCGGTTTTAAATCGAATCGTTTTGTACGTACAAGTTCTAATTCATCCTCTTCTACCTCATCCAGAACAGCTACTGCTTCTGGAAGGATAAAGTTAGTTTTCACAGAACCTTTCTCACGTAACTTACGATTTACTTTTGTTTTATGTTTACGAATTTGTCGCTCAATCTTATCAACTACTAAATCGATAGCAGCGTACATATCGCTATTAGTTTCTTCTGCACGAAGTAATAAATCAGTAAACGGAATTGTTACCTCGACACGTTGCTTGTCAGAGTATACTTTTAAATTAACTTTAATCTCTGGGAATGTATCAAAATAACGCTCTAACTTACTTAGTTTTTTCTCTACATATTCCTTTAATGCTGGAGTTACTTCAATATTTTCACCACGAATGTTGAATTTCATAGATGAATTCCTCCTTTCAAGCCTATGTACTATAATTTCGACATCGGCTTAAAAACTCCTTCTAACTTTTTTAAAAAAATTAGTGGAATTGCGATTTTTTTATCGTTTTTTGTTGAAATGAAAAGATGCATCGTTTCTACCTTTATTTTATCCTATTAACATCGTGAGTAACGAATATAACTGTGGACAATTCGTTACAGAAAAGAAACAACTTTTTGACAATTCACCCCATAACAAAAACCTCTTGCGAAAAACAAGAGGTTCTACTATATATAACGTTGCCACAAACGCAGCTTTCTCTTCCCAAAAACAATATCCCTACAGTTTCACAACATTAGCTGCTTGTGGTCCACGTGCTCCATCTACAATATCAAACTCCACTTGTTGCCCTTCTTCTAATGACTTATACCCATCTTGTTGAATAGCAGAAAAATGAACAAACACATCCTCACCATCTTCACGCTCAATAAACCCAAATCCCTTTTCTGCATTAAACCATTTCACTTTTCCTTGCATGTTCATTCCATTCCCTTCACTCTAAAAATCAGGGCATTCGCCCCATATTCTGACTATAACGAATGACAACTTACGAAGTCAAAGAAGACTTATCGTCTTTTTATTATCTCTTTCGACAGTTACAGATTAACTTCTACAGAGCGTCAAACTAGAAACTTCACTTGCCCATCTATCGTATAAAAGACTGCCAATTTGTCTAACTGTAATACCTGTCGTATACACATCATCAACGAGTAAAATATGTTGCCCATAAAACATCTCTTCACCCTGAAAATAAAAAGGATTGCTTCCCAACATCCTTTCTTTGCGCGTCTTCTTACTTTGTTTTTCTGTTTCCCTTCTTCTTAATGACGGATAAGAAAGACCAACAGGCAAACAAGCTGCTAATAGCTCAGCTTGATTAAAACCACGTTCATATTCCCTTTCCTTACTAAGCGGAACAGCGATAACGGTTGAAACGTTAGCAAAATACTGTTGAAATAAACTTCGAAAAGGGCGATGAAAAATACGAACTAACTCAGCATCACTACGAAACTTAAACTGCGCTAGTATTCCTTTCATCTCATTATCGTACATGTATAATGAACGATTTTTCAAAGGTCGATAACTCTCCAAATTCATCCATCGTACACAATCCTTGCAAATGTCACCTTCTTTATATTCAGCTGGCAATGGATCTAAAGACCGTCCGCACTCTCTACAAATCTCTCCTATAATATAGGAAATCTTTTGCTCACATCTATCACATATATACTTTTTGTGAGCCTTAACAAAAAAATTGTACCAACTAATCGCGTATGAAATATCCTCATCACAAAGTAAGCAATGCATTAATCGATCAACCCTTGTTCTTTCGCATTTTTGTTCATACTTCGAATGTGTTTTTTCGCGCGCACCATCGCCTCTGTCTTACCATAATGAAAATAAATGACCTCTCCATACGGCTCTTCAAAACTACGACCTACCCGGCCTGCAATTTGAACGAGTGCACTTTCTGAAAATATTTCTTCTTCCGTCCCTAAAACCGCAACTTGCAAATTTTTCACCGTTACTCCTCTCTCCAAAATCGTCGTTGTAACTAATAAAGGAATTTCTCCCTTTCTGAAAGCTGCAACTTTTTCTTTTCTCATTGGATCTTCTGCATGCACACCGGCAACTCTATCGTCTAACAGCTTCAATAACCGACTCATTTTTTCTATATATCGCACATGGGGAACAAATAAAAAAATGGGGTGCTTTTTATTTAAGTATACTTTTAACCATTGTAGTAAAACTTGAGGAATTCTTTTATTGATGAGGCTTTTCTTCCAGTTTCCGCACCAGCAAAATTTGGGGACTGGCAACGGATGACGGTGATACCGTCCAGAAACAACGATACCTTTTTGTTTCCCCTTTCTAAGGTTACGCTTCCACTCTTCATCTGGAGTTGCAGTTAAATAAATACATGCCGCCTTCTCTTTCATCGCTTGTTTTACCGCATACTGCAACATTTGATCTGCATGGTATGGAAAGGCATCTATTTCATCTACAATCATGACATGAAACGCTCTATAATAACGCAATAGCTGATGGGTGGTCGCAACGACTAACGCTGCATCTTTTTCCCGATCTAAACTCCCACCGTATAAAGCAGCTACATTTATATTCGGAAATACTTCTTTCAATCTCGGTGCTAATTCAAGTACAACATCCGTTCTCGGCGTTGCGATACAAACTCTTTCTCCTTTTTGAAGTGCCTCTGCAATACCATAAAACAACATTTCTGTTTTTCCAGCGCCGCACACAGCCCAAATAAAAAACGATTCTTTCTGTTTAACAGCCTCCATAACACCTTGCGCAGCCAACTTCTGGCCAGTAGATAAATTTCCTTTCCACTGTAACGGATTTACATCCATTTCTCCCTCTTTTTCGGCAATTCCGCGAACAAGTACAGCACATTCACTAACTCTCCCCATCGTTATGCACTTCCGGCAATATGTGCAGACTTTACTACACCTTTTACATAAAAATGATGCAAATAGCCGCTGCTCTATATTTCCGCAGCGCTGACATATATATTTAGAAGCCTTCTTTATTACACCTTGTACACATACGACCTTCCTCTTCTTTTTCAAATCTTGTAATGTATCCCGTAAGTCTGAAGAGAGTTCCTCTAATAGTAACTGTTTCCCTGCTAACATCAGCAACCACCTCCAGCACTACTATAAACCCTTCTCATAATCTCGTAAAAACTCAAAAAAGCCGATAACCTACTTATAAAATAGTAGGCTATCGACTTTATACACGTGTTTTATTCGTTTATAAATCCTAGAATCGACCGTATCCTAAGAAATGTTTTTGATTGTATGAACTGTTAATATCACCGTACGCAATTCCTTTATCACTAGCATGAATCATTTGGCCATTACCCACGTAAATACCGATGTGAGATGGACCTGCTTTATAAGTACCTTGGAAGAATACTAAATCTCCAGGTTGTGGGCTACTTATTCTAGAAACTGAATTCCAGTAACCTGCAACGTCTTGACGACCTACACCAAAGATGTAAGAAATGAATCCACTACAGTCAAAACCACCGTTTGATGGAGATGCACTTCCCCAAACATATGGTAAACCTAAGTAGCCTTTCGCTTTACCAATTACGCCAGTATCCGGAGCTGGACCTGGTGTTGGTGCTGGCTTTTTCTCTTCTTTTTTAGGTGCCTCGTTTTTAGGTTCTTCTTTTTTAGGCTCTTCTTTTTGAGCTTGTCCACCGCTGTTCGCTGGTGTAACTTGTTGAGCAGGCGCTTGCACTTCTTTAGTAGCTTGTTCTGCTTGTTTTTGAGCAGCAGCTTCTTGTGCAGCTTTTGCTTGTGCTTCTTCTTCAGCCATACGTTGTAATTGTAATGCTTGTTTTTCAAGCTCTTTCAATTGACTTTCCGTACTTGTCATCGTAGTTACAACTGTATCCATTTTACCACTTAAATCGTTTACTGCTGTTTCTTTTTTCGCTTTTTCAGCGTCAAGTTCTTTCTTAGCAGTTTCAATTTGAGCTTGTGCTTCTTTTAATTCTTTTTGTTTTTCTTTTACAGTTGCAACATCCTTTTTCACGTTCGCTTGATCTTCTTGTTGTGTTTTCATGATATCTTCATCAGACTCAAGAATTTTAGAAACAGAAGTTAAACGATCAACTAAATCTGCAACGTTTTTAGAGTTTACAAGAACTTCTGTTACAACGTTCGTATTCGGCTGTTCTTGAAGCGCAACTAAACGTTTTCTTAATAAATCTTCACGTTTTGCGATTTTCGTTTGTAGTTCCGCAATGTCTTTATTTTTCTTTTCGATTAATTGCTCAGTATCAGCAACTTTTTTCGTTGTTTCATCAAGCTTTGAAGCATTTTCTTGAACAGACTTATCTAAACCTTGAATTGTTTTATTTAATTCGTTCATTTGTTTTTGTAATTCATCACGTTCTTGTTGTTGTTTATGTAAAGTGTCATTTTGTGTATTAATTTGTGATTTCACGTCAGAAATATTATCTTCTGCAAATGCATTTGGTGTTAATCCTGAAAACATTAACCCTGCAACTAATGCGCAAGACGCCATTTTTAGCTTTTTCATTTTATCTTTTACACCGCTTTCTTTTTCTTTTTTTCCGTATATAACCTATAAAATTTATACCATAATTCGGGTTTTTTTTTACCAATGTTACGCTTTTGTAAAACAAATGTAATATTATATGTGCATCTAGCGCAAAATACGTATATTTTTGTATGTATGTGTAGAATTTTTTAATTTTTCCTCATTGTTATAAACAAAGAAAAAACGCAAGGTGCCCCTTACGTTTTATTAAATATACGAATACAAATATAAATGAAATTGAAACGCTATTTCATCCATTTCTCAGCCCAATTTTGGACTTCATCCATAACACTTTCTAACGCTTTTCCTTTATCAGTTAAGCCATACTCGATTCGAACTGGTACTTCTGGATAAACATTACGAACTACAATGCCTTCGCTTTCCAATTCCTTTAAACGCTCTGACAACATACGATCGCTCATATTCGGTATAATATCTGCGATTTCTCTAAAACGTTTCGGCTCTTCTAGCAAAGATTTAATGATTAAGCCAGTCCATTTTTTACTAAGCAAAGTAAAAGCTGACTCAAACTTTGGACATAAACAAGAATTATGCTCCATATGTTTCACCTCTCTTCTATTATAATATAGTTTCTTGTAAAAAGTAAGTTATAAAACTTTCCTCATATTTTATTTTACGTACATTTTATCATTTCCAAATATTAACTTGTCAACTATACGTAACATTTCCGTAAAAAAACCCTCTTCAAAAAGAGAGCCTTTTCTATCTTATTACTTCGTATACCATCCAAGACCAAGTGCACCTTCACCTAAATGCGTACCAATTACAGCACCAAAATAACCCGTGCGAATTGCGACATGAGGATATTTTGCTTCTAATTCTTGCTTCCATTCATTCGCTTCCTCTTCACGTTGCGCATGAATGATAACTGCTTCCATAGGTACACCTTTACTTGCTTGTTCATCAAAAATTTCAACGATACGTTTTAGCGCTTTTTTACGTGTACGAATCTTTTCAAATGGAATAATGACTTTCTCTCTAAAATATAAAACTGGCTTCACTTGTAGCAAGCTACCGATGAAAGCTTGCGCACTATTTAATCTTCCACCACGTTGTAAATGATGTAAATCATCCACTACAAAATATGCGTCCATCGTTTGCTTCATTTCATCAAAACGAGCGATAATTTCTTCTGGTGTTTTTCCTTCACTTGCTAATTTCGCGCCTTCACGTACATAAAATCCTTGTACTTCACAACTAATTTCAGAGTCATACGTATATACTTCAATACCCTCTACCATCTGTCCAGCTGTCGTTGCTGTTTGGTATGTACCACTAATGCCACTTGAAAGATGAATACTAATAACTGCATCATATTCTTTAGATAATTCTTCGTATAACTCTAAAAACTTTCCAATCGCTGGCTGCGAAGTTTTCGGAAGTTCTTCCTGCTCACGTACTTTTACATAAAAATCATCTACTGAAATTTCAGCTTCTTCTTGATAAGATTCTGTTCCAAACACAACGTTTAATGGAATCATATATATATTTAGTTCGTCACGAATATGCTTCGGTATATATGCTGTACTATCAGTAACAATAGCTGTTTTCATTCTCGTACCTGCCTTATAAAAAATTTTTATCCCCTAATTTTACACGAAAACTAAAAAAGGTGCATCCATACATAAAAATACCGGTTGAGAATTATACTCAGCATCTCGACAAATTACAACAAAAAGATAAAATACTCATCAAAAATTTCAGCTTATTTATAAAAAATGTTTGAATATAAAAACGCCCGCTTTTAAAATGTAAAGTACTAGTCATTTTGACAGATAGGGGCGTATATCATTGTTATTACAATATTTAACAATAAAAGACTATGGCGAACACGAAATTGTCATTCAAAAATCAAGATTTATTTGTTATGTAAATAGAGCTACAACTGAAGAAGAAGCGCAAGCGTTTATACAAAAAATAAAAAAACAGCATTGGAATGCAACACATAACTGTTCAGCGTATTTAATTGGCGAACAAGATCAAATTCAAAAAGCGAACGATGACGGTGAACCGAGCGGCACAGCTGGTGTACCTATGTTAGAGGTATTAAAAAAACGCGGTTTAAAAGATACTGTTGTTGTCGTTACACGCTATTTTGGTGGCATTAAACTCGGTGCAGGTGGATTAATTCGCGCATACGGAAAATGTACAAGCGAAGGTATTAATCACGTCGGCATTGTCGAACGAAAACTAGTGCGGGTTATACAAACCGAGATTGATTACACTTTACTTGGCAAGCTAGAAAATGAATTACGCAATTCAAAATATGTCATTAAAGATATACATTATTTAGAAAATGTCACATTCGATACGTTTGTAGAAGAAGATGGAAAACAAGCATTCACAGATTGGATGATTGAATTAACAAATGGGAAATGTACAATTACAGAAGGAGATATGTTGTACTTAGAGCAAGATCTTATCTAAGAATAATGAAATTATCACCTTTAAAGATTAATGTAGTGAAGAACTTCTCTACAATGAACTAAGGAGATTATATATGGAAGAACGTTATCATCATCTCCAAAATCGCAGAATAAAAAAGAAGCGAAGAAGAAAACTTTTCTACTTCTTTATTTTCGCATTTTTATTTGGCAGTGTAGGAGTCTATATATTAAATTCCTACACTTCTCTTATGGGGATGTATAGTGGATTTAGTCGTGAAAAATCGGATTTAAGAACTAAAGATGTAGAAATTACAAAGCAACCTTTTACAATCCTCATTATGGGTATAGAAGATTATGCAACAGATGGTCAAAATGGGCGTACAGACTCATTAATGTTTGCGACAGTCAATCCGAAAACTCAAAGGATTTCACTTATGAGTATTCCTCGGGATAGCCGCGTTCCAATTGTTGGAAAGGACAAAGAAGATAAGGTTAACGCTGCGCATGCTTATGGTGGAGAACAAATGGCAATCAAAACTGTCGAAGGTTTTCTAAAAGTTCCTGTAGACCATTATATTAAAATTGATTTCCAAGGCTTTAAAGGTATCGTTGATGCTGTTGGCGGTGTTACCGTTGATGTCCCTTTCGATTTTTGGGAGCGCTCTGACGTGGATTACTACAAAAAAATCCAATTTAAGCAAGGGCAACAAAACTTAAATGGTGAAGAGGCACTCGCTTACGTCCGTATGCGAAAGCAGGATCCAAACGGCGATTATGGCCGAGCCGCTAGACAAAGACAATTGCTAGCCGCTGTTGCTCAAAAACTGAATTCTGCCTCTACTGTATTTAAAATTAAAGATTTAACGACTGTCGTTGGAAAATATATAAAAACCGACATTCCTATTTCAGACGGACTTGCTCTTTACAATAAACTTTCTGGTTTTGATCCTTCTACAATACAAACGTTAAAACTTGAAGGAGAAGACAAAAAAATAGGCGGTATTTATTACTTCCTTCCGGATCCAATCGGTGTAGAGACGGTACGTAATGAAATAGAAAAAGAACTAGGGGAAAAAGCAAAAACTCCAACAAATCCAAATACAAAAACCGATTCATCAAATCCTGACTCAAATTCTAACTCTAACGAAAAAGCAGAGAAAGAAACAAACCCGAACAAAACACCAACTGAGCCGCCCCCTTCCACAAATGCTCATGCAGAGTGGATTATGAGAAATCAGGAATAACAAAAAGAGCCAAATCTTATAAGATTTGGCTCTTTTTTATTTACTTATTAAAGTGTTGTAAAATTGATTCAACAATACGCTCTGATGCACGACCATCACCGTAAGGGTTAGATGCTTGCGCCATCTTATCATGAGCTTCTTTATCAGATAGTAACTCATCAGCAAGATTAAAGATTGTCTCTTCATCTGTTCCTGCTAATTTTAACGTACCTGCTTCAATACCTTCTGGGCGCTCTGTTGTATCACGTAGAACAAGAACTGGCACGCCAAGTGATGGTGCTTCTTCTTGAACACCGCCAGAATCAGTTAACATTAAGTATGAACGAGCTGCAACATTATGGAAATCAATTACATCTAGCGGCTCAATTAAATGAATACGGCTATGTTCTCCTAAAATATCATTTGCTGTTTCACGAACAACAGGGTTCATGTGAACAGGGTACACGACTTGCACATCTTCATGTTTATCAACAAGGCGCTTAATTGCACGGAACATATTACGCATTGGTTCACCTAAGTTTTCACGGCGATGCGCTGTCATCAGTACAAGGCGATCATTTCCAAGTTTCTCTAGTACCGGATGACTGTATGTTTCTTTTACAGTCGTTTTCAGTGCGTCAATCGCTGTATTTCCTGTTATGAAAATGCGTGACTCATCTTTATTTTCTCTCTGTAAGTTCGTTGCTGATTTCGCTGTCGGTGAGAAATGAAGGTCTGCCATTACACCTGTTAATTGACGATTCATCTCTTCTGGATATGGAGAATACTTATCCCATGTACGAAGTCCAGCTTCAACATGACCTACTGGAATTTGATTATAAAAAGCAGCTAAGCTAGCAATAAATGTTGTTGTTGTATCACCATGTACAAGGACGATATCAGGCTTTGCTTCTTTCATTACTTTGTCTAAACCTTCTAAACCGCGCGTTGTAATATCAATTAAAGTTTGACGATCTTTCATAATATTCAAATCGAAATCTGGCGTAATTCCAAAGATGCTTAATACTTGATCTAACATTTGACGATGTTGTGCTGTTACAGTCACAATTGATTCGATTTTTTCTGGATGCTTTTGCAACTCTAATACAAGAGGTGCCATTTTAATTGCTTCTGGACGTGTCCCGAAAATTGTCATTACTTTTAAACGTTCAGTCATTTTATTGCCTCTTTTCTCTCACTAGTTACAGTTTCTATTATGACGTATAAGAATAAACAAGGAACTTGCTCTTTTTATCGAATAGTAGCAACATGATTATTACAAACATTCTTTCGTCCCACTGAGTAGTAATCTATCCCTTGCTTTCTAGCATCCTCATTAGTATAACAATTTCTCCCATCAAATAGAATAGCCTCCCCCATAAGTTGTACATACTTTTCTAATGGATATGTTCGAATAGATTCCCATTCCGTTACGATAAAAACTGCACTCGCGCCTCTAATCGATTCATCTATACATTCAGCATATTGTATCGTCTTTCCAAATGTTTGTTGTACATGCTGAATTGCTTTCGGATCGTATACAACTACATCCGCACCTATATTAATCAATTCTTGTATGATAATAAGAGATGGTGCTTCTCTAATATCATCTGTATTCGGTTTAAATGCTGCTCCAAGAACTGCAACCCGTTTCTTATTCATATTTATTACTTTTTTCGCTTTTTCAACTAATAACAACTGCTGCTTATTATTCACTTCAATGACCGCTTTTAATAAACGAAAATCATGAGAAACATTTCCTGCCATTTGTACAAGTGCTTTCGTATCTTTCGGAAAACACGATCCCCCATATCCAATGCCCGCCTGTAAAAAATGGGTACCAATTCTATTATCCATCCCCATTCCTTTTGCTACATCTAATACATTTGCTCCTACCTTCTCACATATATTTGAAATTTCATTAATAAAGCTAATTTTTGTAGCCAAGAATGCATTAGACGCGTATTTAATCATCTCTGCACTCTTAATATCTGTAATATACGTTTGCAAGCATAATGCACTGTACAAATCCTCTACTTTCCGTGCAACTTTCTCATCATCCGCTCCAATTACAATACGATCACCATGGAAGAAATCATAAATACCGGAACCTTCTCGTAAAAACTCTGGATTCGATACGACATGTAATTTGTGCCTCCCTTGTAACTTCGCCTCAATCCATCCCTGCATCGCTTCATTTGTACCTACAGGAACTGTACTTTTCGTAACAACAATAATATCGTTATTCACGTACGTCCCAATATCCTCACACGCACGCTTAATATACGTTAAATCAGCTCTCCCATTTGCTAATGATGGTGTTCCAACCGCAATAAATATAAATTCAGCATTTTTAAAAGCTTTTAATTTACTTGTTGTAAAAGTTAACTTTGCACACTTATACGCATCATGTATTAATTCATGTAAGCCACATTCATAAATAGGTAAATCCCCTTGTTTTATCCGTTCAATTTTTTCATAATCTATATCAAAACATGTGACCGAATGTCCCAGTTTTGCCAAACCTACTCCTGTAATTAATCCAACATATCCAGTACCAATTATCGTAATTTTCATTTCCCCTTCGCACAGGAATATACAATAGAAAATATACGAATACATAGAATTCCCCTGTGCTTCCTCCTCTCATATTAAAAATGAGAAAACATTTTACTTCTCTATTATATGAATTACCTTTTCCATACTTTTTTAAGTTTTTGTAAAATTACATAAGAGAATACAAATTACCATATTTTAACACGAGACTTACTCATTTCTACGTGTAACACTTATAATACTGAAATAAAAATACTCACTATAGGAGAGGCGCGAAAATGGTCTATTATAAATACCAACAAACGCAACCTTCTTAAATGAGCTAACATTCTATATACAATTGTCATATCTTCTATTCACTTCCACTTACTACAAAAAGAAAAAAAGATTGAATTCTAATCTTTTTGTGATACCATATGTTATGAGCCTGCAAATAAACATCATAATTTTCAGATAAATAAACTAAAAAATTATGTTAGACTATAAAAAGGTGGGGTATTAATGGACTCACAAGTGATTTATGCCATTTTGGCATCTTTCATCACTGTACTCGTCGTTACTCCTTTAGTTATTAAATTAGCTTTTAAAATAGGAGCAACAGATAAGCCAAATGCGCGTAAAGTACACCAAAAGATTATGCCTCGTCTTGGCGGATTAGCAATATTTATCGGTGTAGCTGTAGGATTTGTTGTTGGCGGGTTATATGAACAAAGAATGTTATCGATAACATTAGGTGCGATTATCATTGTAATCATCGGGATTTTAGATGATATGTACGAACTATCTGCGAAGGTAAAATTCGGTGGACAACTATTAGTTGCAGCTATGATTGTAAAAAGTGGATTATTAGTGCAAGTATTATATATTCCAATCCTCGGGGATACTGAACTTGGATGGCTTGCTTATCCAATTACAGTGTTTTGGATTGTAGGTATTACAAATGCAATCAACTTAATTGACGGATTAGATGGATTGTCCGCTGGAATTTCATCTATCGTACTTGCAACACTGGCATATATGGCCTTCACTAGTCCATGGGGTACTGGAACAGCTATCATTTTACCTCTAGCACTAATTGCACTTGCAAGTACACTTGGATTTTTATTCTATAACTTCCATCCAGCAAAAATTTTCATGGGAGATACAGGAGCACTATTTTTAGGATACTGTATTTCTGTCATATCGTTACTTGGATTATACAAAAGTGTAACGTTATTCAGCTTCATCGTTCCAGTTATCATTTTAGGTGTACCTGTATTTGATACGGCATTCGCAATTATCCGCCGTATCGTAAATAAAAAACCTATTTCAGCGCCAGATAAATCGCATTTACATCACCGTTTGCTTGCAATGGGATTCTCTCATCGTAAAACGGTACTAATTATATACGCATTCGGTATCTTCTTTAGTGTAAATGCCATTATTTTCACTAGTGCAACATTATGGTTATCCATTATTCTTCTTTTCATTTTAATCTTCTTCACAGAAATCATTGCTGAAATAATCGGCCTTGTACACGAACGTTACAAACCAATTATTTCCTTCTATAAAAAAATGAAAAAACGCGAAGACTAATTGTAGTATAGCCTTTACAATTATGAAATATTCAAATAGCATCCTCTTTCTTTGAAGAGGATGCTATTTTTTATTTTTTTACTCCTTATTTGACATTTCCAAAATATAGATTGTTTGAGAGTCCCTTTATTGGAGAAAGATATACATAATAAAAACAGTATCAAATTTTATTTTTTACATCTTGATTGTCAAACTGAGGGTGAATGTTATGATCAAGCGAGTATTTCAATGTATCATTTTATTTTTCACAATTACTATATACACGTCATCTAATCCTGAAGCAACTACAATTATTCCTGCTGAACATCATCCAAATGCTGAAACGACCTCTCCTACACAAAAGATTGCGTACTTAACATTTGATGATGGACCAAACAAATATACGATGCAAATTTTAAACATTTTAAAAGAAAAAAATGGAAAAGCAACCTTCTTTGTTATTGGTGGAAAAGTACCGCATTACCAAAAGACGATGCAGCGATTAATTAAAGACGGACATTATATTGGACTTCATAGTATGTCACACGATGTAAAACGCCTTTATACTGGCGATCCTTCCACTTTAATTACAGAAATGGAACAAACTCAAAACATTGTCCAGCAAGTTACAAAACTAAATACACACCTCGTCCGCGTTCCATACGGTAGCATGCCTTACTTAAAAAAGAATTATCGTGATGCTCTTGTATCAGCTCGATATAAAATGTGGGATTGGACAATTGATACATATGATTGGAAAAGCTATGACAATCCTTCTGCCATACTAGAAAGAGTACGTAATCAAAGTGATGAACAAGTCGAAGTTATTTTAATGCACGATTCAAGTGTCACTGTACAAATACTGCCAAAAGTAATCGATTATTTACAGTCACAAGGATACAAACTTCTTCCTTATAATCCCTCTTCCCATCTCGAAGTTAATTTTTGGAAAGACACAAGATTGTAACAGCTTTAGTGCCTATATGCTAAAGCTGTTTTATTTTTCTCTTCCCACCCTTCTCATTTTTGTGTAAAATTTTAAATAGTGATGAAGTTTCGAGGTGAATAGAAATGAAACGAATAGATCTCATTTTTAACGCAATACAAGAAGGAAATTACACAGAAGGTATAACCGCATTAGAACTCGCTACCCTGTTGCAACTAGATCGTGCCAATGTAAGTAGCGACTTAAACAAACTTGTAAAAGATAAACGTTTATTAAAAACAAATACGCGCCCTGTTCGTTTTTATATAGAAACGAACACTTCGTTGGAAACGCATTCAAAAGACGCGACTTCACTAGATACATTTGCAATTGAAAATACGAGCCTTAAAATCGCAATTGAAAAGGCGAAAGCTTCTATTCTCTATCCTCCAAACGGTATGCATACTTTACTGCTAGGAGAAACAGGAGTCGGAAAATCTATGTTTGCTTCTTTAATGCACGAATATGCAATTGAAGTTGAACAGCTTCCAAAAAAGGCACCATTTATCGTCTTTAACTGTGCTGATTATGCAAACAATCCACAGCTACTACTTGGACAGTTATTTGGGATCAAAAAAGGAGCTTACACAGGTGCGAATGATCAAAAAGGGTTAATTGAAAAAGCACATGAAGGAATTCTTTTCTTAGATGAAGTACACCGCCTTCCTCCAGAAGGACAGGAAATGCTCTTCACTTTTATTGACCGCGGAGTATATCGCCGCCTAGGAGAAACAGAAAACGAGCGTAAAGCACAAGTATTAATCATTACTGCAACAACAGAAGAACCAAATTCATTTTTATTAAAAACATTTACAAGACGTATACCGATGACTGTCACGCTTCCACCACTTCGTGAGCGTACACATAAAGAACGCTTTGCTTTACTACAACTATTTTTCACAAATGAAGCAATTCGGCTAAGGAAAGAAATTCATGTTAGCCCGAACGCAATGCGTGCTTTCGTCTTTTACAATTGTCCCAATAACATCGGTCAATTAAAAACAGATGTACAAATCGCCTGTGCGAAAGCTTATTCTGATTTTGTAACAAAGAAACGTGATTCTGTCTATGTTTCAAGTACAGATTTACCTTGGTATATGAAAGAAGGGCTATTTATTGAAAGAAAGAGCCGTCACCTTTACCAAATACCAAATGAAACATTTGTATTTACGGGAGATGAAGGTTGGAGTAAACATAAAGCAGAAGATGAAAAACGGTCTTCTATTTACGACTATATTGATTATAAATATGAAGAACTTCAAGCACGCGGTATTGAAGAGGAAGAATTAGAATTACTAATAGAAAATGATATTCAAAGCTTTTTCGTACAATATTTTAACCAAATGTCCAAAAAGACAAGTCATGAAAATGTTTTTAAAATTGTTGATCGTAACATCGTTTCCGTATGTGAAAAAATTGCGGAGCTCGCTGAAAAACATTTATCTAAGACGTTTGATGAAAAAGTCTTTCTCGCATTAAGTTTACATGTACAGACAACTCTACAACGTTTACAAAGCGGGAAGCAAATTCATCACCCACAATTGAATCAAATTCGTACGAAATATAAAGAAGCTTTTTCCGTAGCTATGCAATGCATTCAACTACTGGAAGAAGAATTACAAATAACAATGCCCATGGATGAAGCTGGCTTCTTAACAATGTTCTTCGTTGTTGATCCAATTCCTGCTTCCCAAACAGAAGTAAAAGTATTAATATTAGCGCACGGTAATGGCATCGCAACAGAAATGGCAAACGTTGCAAATGAACTCCTCGGTATTGATGAAGTGACCGGTATTGATATGCCACTACATGAATCACCGAAAGATTTTTTAGAGCGGGTTAAAGTGTATATGAAAACACTTCAGAATGTAAACGGGCTTCTCTTACTTGTTGATATGGGGTCTCTTGCTTATATCGGTGATATATTAGAAACTGAATTCAAAATTCCTGTACGTGTCCTTTCCATGACAAGTACTCCACACGCACTAGAAGCAGCTCGAAAAGCTCAGCTCGGCTATTCATTAGATGCACTATATGAAACAGTAAAGAACTTAACGCCGTTCTATTTAAACGTACAAGAAGAAAAGAAAAAGCCACTATCACCAATGAAGTCTGTTATTTTAACAGCTTGTTTAACTGGCGAAGGAAGTGCCTTAGCTATTCAAAAAATGTTAGAGAACTATTTAAGATTTGATAAAGACTTAATTGAAATTATCCCAATTAGTATCGTCCATGAAAAAGATTTAACGAAAATGATTGAGAACATAAAAAAAGAGCGTAATATCATTTGTATCGTCACAAATTTCGATGTGCAAGTCCCTTGTTTAACATATCATTTCCAAGATATTGTGAACTACACAGCGATTCAGCCAATTCAAGAATTAATTACGTATGAAGAAACATATGCGAAAATGGCCGATATTCTTGAACAACAAATGCAGCGTAACGACGGGGCATTACTAATTAAAACAATTCGTTACGCACTAAATACAATTCAAGAATTAATTTCCTTGCAGCTAACTCCTGATAGCTTAATGGGTGTTATTTTGCATATGAGCTGTATGGTTGATCGTCTTCAAAAAGGAGAAAAACTTCTTCCTCATCCTGATAAAGAAAAAAGAAGACAAGATGAGTACTGGATGTATATGAAAGTGAAAAAAGCATTACAACCAATTGAAAATACATTTGAAATACAAATACCAGATGATGAAGTATTTTATATCATGGACTTCTTTATTAAAAATCAGCCTGTTAAAAGTTAAACAAGTAACCTTTAGCGAAACTCCTTCGAATAAAGTGAATGCTTTTACGGGCAGTTAATGCAGGATAAATTTATATCGACGATTTTCAAAATATATGAATGTATCGTCAATACACATCATCCTATCTAATTCGAAAAGGCTGTTCCAATTTTTTGGAGCAGCCTTTTCATTTACTTCTTTACCTTTCTAATCCGCCCTCTTATTTCTCCTTTTTTATGTGATTTCGTATGAACATTTACATATACATTAGCTTGAATAATTTCTTGGAGAAAATGAACAAGGGATTTTCCTTGTAAAGGCCCTTCGAATTCCTCCACATTTACGGCACCAGTAATGCTTCCCTCATTCAAACTAATCCCTTGCTCTAGCGGACCGTATAAATAGAAAACAACGGGACCAATTTGACTGGACTTCCCTAAATGAATTTGACACGATGTGACCTTTTCTATATTTTTTAATATTACCCTGTAATGCAACTTCGTTAAATCATCACTAAAAATAAACTCTGCTACCCCAAAAGCTTCTGTATTTACAGGAGGCAATTCCCTCTTCCCTGTTAACCTAGCAAAAAAGTGTGTTGTCATAGGGCATTCTCCTTATATCAATTTCCCAGCACTTCTTTTACTACTTTATGGTTTACACATAATCATTTATGACTTTTTCAACTTTTAATTACGAAGAAAAGATTCACAAAATCTTTACATAAGAATCATTTCTTTTGCTTTACCACCTCTTGTATAATGCACATAGAAAAAACTTTCTAGGAGGTTACTTTGAAAAATAACAACTACTCTTTTCGATTATTAGTCGAGATTTTTCTCGTCTCATTTAAATTAGGACTTACTTCATTCGGCGGTCCTGTCGCTCATCTTGGTTATTTTCATCATGAATACGTGCAAAAAAGAAAATGGATGGATGAAAAAAGTTACGGAGACTTAGTAGCACTGTGTCAATTCCTTCCTGGTCCCGCTAGTAGTCAAGTCGGTATGGGCGTTGGATTATTAAGGGGCGGGCTATTAGGAGCAATTATCTCTTGGATTGGTTTCACCCTCCCCTCTGTTCTCGTTTTAGTCTTTTTTGCTTCATTCCTTAATCAATTCGAAATTGGAAGTACAGGATGGATTCATGGACTCAAACTTGTAGCAGTCGCAATTGTCGCTCATGCAATATGGGGAATGGCTCAAAAGCTAACTCCGGACCGAAACCGTGCAACAATCGCCATTGTAACTGCCGCGATTGCCTTGTTATGGCCAAGTAGCTGGACACAAATCATTCTCATTTTACTTTCAGGGCTGATCGGCTGGCTTTTATATAAAACTCCTCAAAACGCCCAAGTCTATAAAATACAAATTTCTATTTCAAAAACGATGGCTAGTTCTTGTCTCATTTTATTTTTCGGACTATTACTATTGCTACCAATACTGCGACCGCTCTCTTCTCATATCGCATTATTTGATAGCTTTTACCGTTCTGGTTCTCTCGTATTTGGCGGAGGGCACGTCGTACTCCCTCTTCTTGAAAGTGAGTTTGTACAGAACGGGCTGATGACAAAAGAACAATTTTTAGCTGGATACGGATTAACACAAGCGGTGCCAGGGCCTCTCTTTACATTTGCTTCTTATATAGGGGCAGTGCTAAACGGAACCACTGGAGCAGTAATCGCAACAATCGCTATCTTCCTTCCTGCCTTTTTGCTCGTTATTGGTGTTTTACCATTTTGGGACAGTGTAAGAAAGGTACCCGCTATACAAGGCGCATTACTCGGTGTTAACGCCGCAGTTGTCGGTATTTTAATTGCCGCTTTTTACGATCCAATTTGGACGAGTACAATTATGAATGCTTCAGATTTTGTCTTTGCGTCTCTTCTTTTTGGCTTACTAACTTTTTGGAAAACACCGCCTTGGATTATCGTTATACTCGGGGCTTTTGGTGGATATGTTATATCTATTTTATAAATATAAAAAACGACGGCCACTTAGCCGTCGTTTTCCTATTAAAACTTCACAAGCTCTATTCCTTCAGGTAACTCACTCTCCGTTAAAATACGCAATTCTTTCACACGATCCATTACGTAAGAAGAACGTTTCACAAGCTCTGGATCAATATACGCTGGATGTACCATAATTTCTATCGTTTGTTCATCCTTCACTCTTCCTTTTAACTTGGAAAAGTAATCTTCCGTCACACCATCCGCGTAAAAATCGCTATAAAACACATCAGAAAATGGGCGCACTGCTCTATCTTCCTCACAACGACGAATCGGAACGTTATATTTACTTGCTAACATCTCAAGAACATCGTGTAAAACCTTTAATCCATGCACATGATGATGACTATCTAAATGAGTTGGTGTTAATCCGTAAGATAAAAATTTCTCAATTTGAGCAGTCCATTCTCTCTCAACTTCTTCAGGATTTATATTCCCTTCCCTTACAACACGTTGTTTATGGAACGCCCCATCTTTCCCTACAAGGGATGGTACATCCTTTAAAAGTGGTTCTCCTGCCGTTAATACGAGATGCACACCTACTCCTAACGTTTTATAATCTTTCGCTAAGCGTACGGCATGCTCTGTTCCTGGCATATTCATCATCATTGTCGTTGAGTTTACAAGTCCATTTATATGTCCATCAATAATACCGTAATTTGTACCTTCTGTAAGACCGAAATCATCTGCATTTACAATCAACTTAATCATCATAATACCTCCTATTAGAATAAAAAAAGCGGGCTAAATAGCGCCGCTTTTTACTTCTCTACCTTTTTAAAGAACTGTGGAAGATATTCTTTATGTGCTTCCAACATTTCATCTAAAATTTGTTTTGCAACTTTATCTGACGGTACAAGTGGATTAATTGTCATAGCAAGCAGCGCCTTATGATAATCCCCTGTAACAGCAGCTTCAATTGTTGTGCGCTCAAATGATTTAATTTGCTGTACTAAACCGCGAACTGGTACTGGAAGATCTCCAACTGCAATTGGTTTTGGGCCTTCTTTCGTAATAATACAGTTCACTTCAACAGCTGAATCATGTGGTAAGCTTGCAATTGTTCCGTTGTTTCGTGTATTAACAGGCTGGATATCACCTTTATTATTGTAAATAGACGTAATTAAGCTACATGCTGCATCACTATAATAAGCTCCGCCACGTTTTTCTAATTGTGGTGGTTTAATATCTAAGTTCGGGTCTTTATATAACTCAAATAAATCATTTTCTAATTGTTTTACTACTTCTGCACGTGTACCTTTTTCAACAGAAGCCTCTTTCTCTTCTTCTAACATTTCACGTGTTTTGTAGTAATAACGATGATATGGACATGGAATTGCGCGAAGACCGCGAATAAAGTCTGGCTCCCAATTAAGAGCAGAGATATTTTCCATCGTAATTTGCTTTTCTGGATCTGTTACAAGCTCTAACACTCGATCCATTACACTTACGCCATCTAAATATACGTCTAATCCGTATACCATATGGTTTAAACCTGCGAAATCAACATGTACACGACTTGCATCTACTTCAAGTAATCTCGCAAGACCCATGCGAATTCCGATTGGAACGTTACATAGACCAACTACTCTTTGAATATTTGTATAGCGAAGGACAGCTTCTGTTACCATACCAGCTGGGTTAGCAAAGTTAATTAACCATGCATTTGGACAAAGTTCCTCCATATCTTTACAAATATCTAAAATAACAGGAATCGTTCTCAGCGCTTTAAATAAACCACCAGGACCATTCGTTTCCTGACCGATTACATCATATTTTAACGGAATTGCTTCATCTTTTGCACGTGCTTCTAATAAACCAACGCGAAGCTGTGTTGTTACGAAGTCAGCATCTTTTAATGCCTCACGGCGATCAAGTGTTAAATGCACTTCGATTGGTAAACCTGATTTTTTCACCATACGTTTCGCTAAGTTACCAACGATTTCTAACTTTTCTTTTCCTGCCTCAATATCTACTAACCAAATTTCACGAACAGGAAGCTCATCATAACGTTTAATAAATCCTTCAATTAACTCTGGTGTATAACTAGATCCACCGCCGATTGTAGCAATTTTAATTCCAGTCATGCTTTATTCCCCTTTCGCTTCAAGCTTTTTATAAAGATCGATAAACTCTGCTGCTAATTCTTTTACTGTAATAGAATTCATTAAATGATCTTGTGCATGGATTAAAAGAACACTAATCTCTGTTTTTTCTCCTCTTGCTTCTGATTGTATGAGCTCTGTTTGGAAATGATGCGCTTCATTAATCGCTTCTTTCGCCTTTACCATCGCTTCATCTGCTTCTGCCATTTTCCCCTGTTTGGCAAATTGAAGTGCCTCCATTGCAAAGCTTCGTGCATTACCACTATTTAAAATCAATTGGAATGGAATTTGTTCTGCTGTAGTCATCATAATTACCGCCCTCTCTATTATGGTTCAACCGATTTAAATACCCCTTCAGTTTGAACATGTCTATTAAATTATTATTTTATGAATGATAGTTTGGTGTTCTTATAGATGTTTTTCATCTTTTTGAACATGATATAAAGGTAATTGTTCTGACGAGCTATACAAACTCGTCAGAACAACACTTTTTAAAGTGATACTGAATTGTCGTTTCCTTTTGTTTCAGCTTTCGCAGCTTGTACATACGTACGGTCACACATTAATACGAATGGATAGTAAATAACTACCGCGATTGCAAAGTTTACAAGCTGTAGTACAGCACCAGCAATACTTCCGCCCGCTACAAGATAACCACTAAAGATTGGTGGCATTGTCCATGGAACTAAAGCAACTGTTTTTGGTACCCATCCTAAAGAAATTGCTGTATAAGAAGTAATTACTAATACAACTGGTGTAAGTACGAATGGAATGATTAACGCTGGGTTTAATACAATTGGTGTACCGAAAATAACTGGTTCGTTAATATTGAAGAAACCAGGACCGATAGATACACGGCCTACACCACGAAGTTGCGCACTTTTTGCAACAAGCATTACCGCTACTAAGAATGCTAATGTTGCACCTGATCCACCGATGTATACGTATACATCAAAGAATGGCTTTGTGAAAATGTGCGGTACATCATATGCAGACATACCATCGTTAAATAATTTAATGTTCTTTTCTAGTGCTGGTAAATAGATTGGGTCGATAATACCACCGATAATATTAGGACCATGTAATCCGAAGAACCATAATACGTGAATAAGTAATGCGATAATAATTGCACTTGGTAACGTACCTGCTAAACCTTGTAATGGTAATTGAATTGTTTCAAATACGATTTTATGAATACTTGTTCCCGCTAATTTCACAGCTAATTGAATACTTGCTGTTGCGATTAAAATAACGAATGCTGGAACTAATGCTGCGAATGATTTCATTACTGCTGGTGGAACACCATCTGGCATCTTAATTGTAATATCCCTTTGAACAAAGAATCTGAATACCTCGGTTACAAGAAGAGCTACAATGATAGAAACGAATAAACCTTGTGATCCTGTCCAAGCTAAATCAATACCGCCTTCTTTTGGCGTTGTCGGAGATATAATAATTAATGCACCGAATGTAATAATTGCTGCTGACAACGCATCTACACCGTAAGATTTCGCTAAATTATAACTTATCCCAACTGCGGCTATGAGAGCTAATATTGCAAAGGACCCTGTCCACATACCACCGCCGATATCTTTCCAAACATCCCCAAATGCACCCTTCATAAGTTTTTGGAATGCATCAACTGGTAGATTATTTATAAGTACTGCAAACGATCCAACTAAAATAAGAGGCATAACTGCGATAAAACCATCACGGATTGCAACTAAATGACGCTGCGATCCGATTCTTCCTGCGACTGGAACTAAATATTTCTCCATAAATGCAATAAATTTTTGCATTTCGCTTCCCCCCTAATTATTTTTTAAGTGTTAGTGCGTGATCTAAAACTGCTTCTCCATTCATCATGCCGTAGTGCATTGGATTAATAACATCAATTCCAACGTTTTTCTCATCAGCAAGCGTTTTCATTGAAGAGAGCATGTAACGAACTTGTGGTCCTAATAATAGTACATCTGCTTGATCGATATTGTTTTTTACTGCATCCCCAGATACAGCCCAAATCTTTCCTTCTAAACCGCGAGCTTTTGCAGCCGCTTCCATTTTTGTAACTAGTAAACTTGTAGACATCCCTGCTGAGCAACATAATAAAATATTCATTTGAAAATCCCCCTTGTGTAGTATAAAAAGTTTATGTTATTTATTTTTCTTTACGCTATTTATTAATGCAATTAGCGTGCCAACTTTTTAAAACCACTAAAATCAGCGCTTTTTCGAGCATTTTCTTTGTGTGTTAACGCTTTCAATTAGTGTGTCCCCCCAAAAAACACACAGTGTGTTATAAAACAACACACTTTTAACACATAACTGTATGAAAATAGATTAGTGTTTAGTTGTCTAGTTGTATTTAAAATAAAAAAATACTAAAAAAATTTTTCAGCTTGAAAATCCAGTAAAAAAATAAACCTCTCTTGAACACACTCTTCTATCTATTGTCCAAGCAAACTCTACTAAATTACATAGAATAAAATAAAATAACACAATTCGAAAGGGGATTCCTATGCCAAAACATAGAAAACAAAGCAAAATAAAGATTTATAGAATAACAAGCTATAAAAAAGACGAGCGCTCTGAATTAGAATCTGACAAATTTGAACTAGAACAGCAGGAAATAGAAAATAAGCAGGACAAGCACGACAAACAGGACAAACAGGACAAACAGGACAAACAGGACAAACAGGACAAACAAGAAAAACAAGAAAAACAAGAAAAACAAGAAAAACAAGAAAAACAAGAAAAACAAGACAAACAGGACAAACAGGAAAAACAAGAAAAACAGGACAAAAAAAAGAAAAAGGAGGAACAGG